>NZ_JBHUAF010000515.1:0-4832 GCF_042789895.1 Kitasatospora sp. NPDC056783 | reverse complement strand
TCTCACTACCTCTACTTCAGCACGCGAAGTCAAAAAAAAAAAAGAGCGGGGCGGCGCCGGCGAGGACGCAGACCAGGATGGCCGCTGCCCACGTGCCCGGGCCCGCCGGCGTGGTCGTGCGCGCTTCCTCCGACACGTCAGTGTCAGACGACAGCGAAACCGTGCGATGGGATGAGTACGTGTTCAAGGCGGGTCCTTCCGGGCAGGCGTTCCTGTGCCGACCGCGCTCAGGCGCCGTCGGGCAGCGGAGCGGCCGGGCTGACGAGGCCGGCGGCGCGCAGGTCGGCCCAGAACGCGGCGGGGACGGTCTCGTCGAGGGCGGCGGTGTCCTCGGCGATGCGGCTGGGCTTGGTGGCGCCGGGGATGACGGCGGCGCTCACCGGGTGGGCGAGGGAGAACTGGAGGGCGGCGGCCTTGACGGACACGCCGTGGCGGGCGGTGAGGGCCTGGATGCGGGCGACCTTGTCCAGGATGTGCCGCGGGGCGGGCTGGTACTCGAAGTGGGTGCCGCCGACGAGGACGCCCGAGCTGTAGGGGCCGCCGACGACCATGTCGACGTTCTGCTCCCGCGCCATCGGCAGCAGGCGCTGCAGGGCGTGCTCGTGGTCGAGGAGGGTGTAGCGGCCGGCGAGGAGGAAGCCGTCGGGCTGCGGCTCGTCGAGGGCGAGGGTGAGCTCGATCGGCTCGGTCCTGTTGACGCCCAGGCCCCAGGCCTTGATGACGCCCTCGTCGCGCATCCGGGACAGGACGCGGAATGCTCCGGTGCGGGCCTCCTCGAACCTGGCCAGCCACTGGTCGCCGTGGATGTCCTGGGCGATGTCGTGGACCCAGACGATGTCCAGGCGGTCGGTGCCCAGGCGCTTGAGGCTGTCCTCGATGGAACGCTCGGTGGCCTCGGCGGTCAGGGAGTCGAGCATCCTGTTGGGGTTGCCGTGCCGGAACAGTCCGCTCTTCTCGCCGAGGTCGCGCTCGCCGTCCTCCGTCTCGTCGAGGATGACGCGGCCGACCTTCGTCGACACGACGTAGGAGTCGCGCGGCCTGGTGGCCAGCGCCCGGCCCAGGCGCTCCTCGGCGAGGCCGGCGCCGTAGGACGGGGCGGTGTCGAAGGAGCGGATGCCGTGCTGCCAGGCGGCCTCGATGGTCGCGGCGGCCTCGTCGTCGGGGATGGCGCGGTACATGTTGCCGAGCGGGGCGGTGCCGAAGCCGAGCTTGCCGGGGAGGAGTTCCTTGAGGGACATGTCGGTGCACTCCACAAACCTGGGGAGGGGAGCCCCGAATAGGTGCAGGGGCGCGTTACGTGTAATGACAATAGTTGCACGCGCCGGGTAATGCAAGTGGCCGGGCGGAACCCCCGGCCCGCCCCGTGGAATGCGAGGGCGGGTCGGGCGCCGGGTCAGACCTTGACGACGATCTTCCCCTGGGTGTGGCCCTCCTGGTTCAGTGCGAAGGCCTCGGCGAGGTCCGACAGGGGGAACGTCGCCGCGACGTCCACCGTCAGCCGGCCCGCCGCCGCGAGCCTGCCCAGCTCAGCGAGCTCCTCGCCGGACGGACGGACCCAGATCCACTCGCCGCCCGCGCCGAGCACCGTGTCGTCGGCGATCGAGGCGTGCCGCCCGCCCTCGGCGAGGACGGCCAGCGTGACGTCCAGGACGCCGCCGACGCAGTCCGCGACGACGGACACCCCGTCCGGGGCCAGCGCCCACACCCGGTCGGTCAGCCCGTCCCCGTACGCGACGGGCTCGCAGCCCAGCTCGCGCAGCCGCGCGTGGTTGCGCGGGGACGCGGTGCCGATGACGCGCGCTCCGAGCTCCCGGGCGATCTGGACGGCGAAGGAGCCCACGCCGCCGGCCGCGCCGTGGACCAGGACGGTGTCGCCGGGGCCGGTGCCGAGGCGGGTGACGAGCTGGCTCGCGGTCAGGCCGGCCAGCGGCAGGGCGGCGGCCTGCTCCCAGCCCAGCGAGGCGGGCTTGGCGGCCAGGGAACGGACGGGCACCTTGACGTACTCCGCGAACGTGCCGCCGTGCACGTAGTCCTGGCGGGCGTACGCCATCACCTCGTCGCCGACCGCGAACTCGGGAACGTCGATGCCGACCCGCTCGACCGTGCCGGCCACGTCCCACCCCGGCACCACGGGGAACACGACGTCCATCAGGCCGTCCAGCCCGCCCGCCATCAGCTTCCAGTCGACCGGGTTGACCGCGGCGTACCGGACCTTGACGAGGACCTCGCCGGGCGCGACCTTCGGCAGCGGGAGCCGGGTCTCGCGCAGCACCTCCGTCCCGCCGTAGGTCTCGTACGCCATCGCCCGCATCGTGCTCTCGGACATCCTCGTCACCTCTCGTCAGACGGTTCGTATCGCCTCCATCCCATCATGGGAGGCCGGGTCACGAGCCGTCGTCGGTCGGGTGCGGAACGCTCTCGGGGCTCCCGCGAACGCGAGCCGGAGTGAATCCGGTTCCCCGCTCGATCCCATGTCAGGAGGCCTGTGGGGGATCTCCGGCGGCCCGGAGCCGCTCGCGCAGGGTGGCGGCGAAGTCCTCGGCGCGGGAGAGCTGGACGCGCAGGTCGGCGACGCGGTCGGCGGCGGCCTGTTCGTAGCGGCGGACCCGCTCCAGCAGCTCCTCCCGCTCGGCGGCACCGGTCGGTCGGGCCCCGGCGGGTCCGGCCCCGGCCGGTCCGGCGTCGAGGAGGTCGGTGGCTTCCAGCAGGTCGCGCATCTGGTCGAGGGTGAACCCGAGCGGCTTCATCCGGCGGATCACCATCAGGCGGGCGACGTCCGCCTCGGTGTAGAGGCGGAAGCCTCCCTGGGAACGGGCGGAGGGGATCACCAGCCCGGTCTCCTCGTAGTGCCGGATCGTGCGCAGGGACAGCTCGGTGCGCGCGGCGACCTCGCCGATCCGCATGTGTTCGGATGCCATCCCCGCTCCCTGCCCCTCCTCCGTTCCGGGGCGGACGGCCCCGGCGATCCCTACCCTAACGTTAGGGTAGGGTTGGCGGGCGCGGGAGCGGCACCGCGTGCCCTTCGCCGGGCCGAGCAGCCGAGCCGATGGGCGCCCCGCGACCTCGCCGAGCAGGAGCAGCAGGAGGAGCAGCGTGCGCACGCCCCGGATGCTCCGCGCCGCCTGTCCCCCGTGACGCACCGTGCGGTGAGCTGACCCCCGCCCCCGTGGTCCTCCCGCACCTGCCCAGTCTTCCGCCCGCCACCGCGGGTGATCCGCGGGATGCCGCCTCGGCCTTCCGCGTCCCTGTTCCGCGCGCCCCCGCGGGCCGCGCCCGAGCACGACGGGTGTCCACGTCCCTTGTCCACGACCGCTGTCCCTCCCGCCGCGCGGCTGCGCGGCCTCCGCCCCGACTGGCTGAACGACCCGAAGGTCTGGCGCACCGAGGTGCTGGCCGGCCTGGTGGTCGCGCTGGCGCTGATCCCCGAGGCGATCTCGTTCTCGGTCATCGCCGGGGTCGACCCGAAGATCGGCCTGTTCGCGTCCTTCACCATGGCCGTCACCATCTCGATCGTCGGCGGGCGCCGGGCGATGATCTCGGCGGCGACCGGCGCGGTCGCGCTGGTGATCGCGCCGCTGAACCGCGAGCACGGCTTCGGCTACCTGGTCGCCGCCGTCATCCTGGCCGGTGTCTTCCAGATTGTGCTGGGCGCGGTGGGGGTGGCGAAGCTGTTGCGCTTCGTGCCGCGCTCGGTGATGGTCGGCTTCGTCAACGCGCTGGCGATCCTGGTCTTCATGGCGCAGGTCCCCGAGATGCACGACGTGCCCTGGGCGGTGTACCCGCTGATGATCGGCGGCCTGGCGCTGATGGTGTTCTTCCCGAAGGTCACCACGGTGGTCCCCGCGCCGCTGGTGTCGATCGTGATCCTGACCGCCGTCACCGTCGGAGCCGGGATCGCCGTGCCCACCGTGGGCGACAAGGGCGACCTGCCGTCCTCGCTGCCGGTGCCGGGGCTGCCGGACGTGCCGTTCACCGCGCACACCCTGGCGGTCATCGCCCCCTACGCGCTCGCGATGGCGCTGGTCGGCCTGATGGAGTCGCTGATGACCGCCAAGCTGGTGGACGAGATCACCGACACCCGCTCCTCCAAGACCCGCGAGTCGATCGGCCAGGGCGTCGCGAACATCGTCACCGGCTTCCTCGGCGGCATGGGCGGCTGCGCGGTGATCGGCCAGACCATGATCAACGTGAAGGTGTCCGGCGCGCGCACCCGCCTGTCGACGTTCCTGGCGGGCTCGTTCCTGATGGTGCTGTGCGTCGCCTTCGGCCCGGTCGTCTCCGACATCCCGATGGCCGCCCTCGTCGCCGTGATGGTGATGGTGTGCTTCGCGACCTTCGACTGGCACTCCGTCGCCCCCGCGACCCTGCGCCGGATGCCCGCCGGGGAGATCACCGTCATGGTGATCACCGTCGTCTGTGTCGTCGCCACCGGCAACCTCGCCGTCGGCGTCGTCGTCGGCTCCGTCACCGCCATGGTGATCTTCGCCAGGCGCGTCGCCCACCTCGCCGAGGTCACCGCCCGCACCGACCCGGACGGCGGCCGGGTCGTCTACACCGTCACCGGCGCGCTGTTCTTCGCCTCCAGCAACGACCTCGTCGGCCGGTTCGACTACGCCGGGGACCCCGGCGAGGTCGTCATCGACCTCAGCCGGGCGCACATCTGGGACGCCTCCTCGGTGGCCGCCCTCGACGCGGTCGAGACCAGGTACGCCCAGCGCGGCAAGACGGTGGAGATCACCGGCCTCAACACGTCCAGCGCCGACCTGCACGGACGGCTCTCCGGCGAACTCGCCGGCGCCCACTGAGCCGTCGTACCGCGCACGGCACGGGAC
>NZ_JBHUAF010000514.1:0-4850 GCF_042789895.1 Kitasatospora sp. NPDC056783 | reverse complement strand
GTACGGGGCCGAGGGTCCGGCAGGGGCCGGGGGCGTGACCGCCGGCCGGGCCCGGCTCTACGCCAGCTTCCAGAGCTGGCCGCCGCCCATGCCCCGGTCGCAGTTCCACGCGGCCAGCTGGGCGCCCTGCGAGTCGGCGGTCAGGCAGCCGCCGTTGGGGTAGCCGTTCTGCATGTTGTAGACGCCGCGGACGCGGTACCAGCCGTTGCCGTAGTCCTCGAAGCGCCAGAGCTGGTTGGTGCCGCCGTTGTCCTGCACCAGGTGGGTGTGCCAGTCGTTGGGGATGACGTCCATCAGCATCCTGCCGCGGAAGTCGGTCTCGATCTGCCAGTTGCCGTTGCCCTTGTCCCACAGCACCCACTTCTGGGCCTCGGAGCCGTTCGGCCCGTACGCCCAGATCTTGTTCCCGGCGAAGGTCTTGCCGTCCGCGAGGTCGGCCGCGAGGCCGTTGTCGGAGATCAGCGAGACCACCTTGCCGTGGGCGGGCTTTCCGGCCGACCCGCGGTTGCGGGCGTCCGCCGCGTCGTGGGCGGACTTCTGGAGGGTGGTGGGGAACCAGTAGGTGTACTTGTCGCTGGTGCTGCCCGCCGTGCCGGTGGAGTGGGTGAACCCGTAGTGCCGCCAGTTCTGGTAGCCGTAGTTGCCGTTGTTGCTCCACACCTGGCCGTCGGCGTCGAAGACGTACACGTCGTACAGGGCCTTCTCCTCGGAGCCCTCGTACTGGACGGTGCCGAAGCAGCTGGACTTCTGGAGGACGTTCTCCGCGAAGCCCTTGCCCGAGCGGACGATGCTGATGTTGTACTCGCCCTTGGTGAGGTACTCCAGCTTCTTCTCCAGGCTTTCGATGAACCCGGCCTGGTTCTCGCGGAGTTGGGCGGCCTTGTTGGCCTCGTCGATGAGCGACTTGATGAACTGGGCGCCCGAGAAGACGCCGCCGAGCAGCGAGCCGGCCTCGGAGCCCCAGCCCCCTTCCCCGCTCCTGGGCGTGATGGTGCCCGCCCGCGCGATGGGCGTGCTGATCCCGCCGACGAACTGGCGGCACTCCACCCCGGTGGTGATGTCGGCGGACGCCGTGGCCGGGGTGACGAGGGTGAGTCCGGCGGCGGCCGTGACGGCGGCGGCCACGGTTCCGAGGACCTTGCGAAGCATCATGGGGTTGTCTCTCCGGGAGTCGTCTGCCGGGCGCCGTCCGGCGGCCCGTGTCGGTGACGGGCACGACTGTGGTGCGCGGTGGCAGACGGGTGATGGACGGCGCGGCGGGCGGGTGGCCGGGGCGCCGCCGCGCGGAGGTCCGTCCGCGTTGATCGATCGTCTACCGCCGGGTGCGTGGACGGTGGCCCCGTACCGCGGACGGGCGGTACGGGGCCACGACATCGGCCGGACAGCGCGTCAGCTACGGGCGGCGGTGTCCAGGGCGCGGGCGTCGGCGGCGATCAGCGCGGCCCGGTCGGCGGCGACACTGCGGCCGGACTGGTTCTCGGCCCACTGGGCGAGGGGCTGGTACTGGCCCTGGCCGAGCATCACGGTCAGGGTGGCCACCGCGTTGCGGTCGGCGCCGGAGGTGAGCACCAGGGCGGCCAGGCCGGTGGGGGTGGCGGCGAGGGTGAACTCGGCGGTGGTCTCGGCGCGGCCGCCGGCGCCGGTGGCCTCGGCGCGCAGGGTGTGCTTGCCGAGGGCGAGGGCGGTGGTGTCCAGGGCGGTGCCGGGCGCCAGCTCCTTGCCGTCCAGGGTGAGGCGGACGGTGTCGGCGCCGCTCGCCTGGACGGCGGCCACCGGGCGCTGGGCGCGGTCGAGGGTGGTGCCGGCGGCCGGGGAGGTGATCGCGACGGTGGGCGCGGCGGGCTGGACGGGGGCGCCGCCCTGGCTCTGGGCGCTGTTCCAGCCGGCCAGTTCGGCCGGGCGGTTGGTGATGACGCCGTCGACGCCGGCGGCCTCCAGGGCCTTCCAGCGGGTGGCGGAGTCGACCGTCCAGACGTTGACGGCGACGCCGGCGGCGTGCAGGTCCTTCACCACGTTCGGGCGCGCGGACAGGCCGCCGTCGGAGGGGTTGTAGGCGGAGAGGCCGAGTTCCCTGGAGATGGCGACGGGGTCGGCGTCGAGGTCGCCGCGCAGCAGGCCGAGGGGCAGTTCGGGGGCCAGTTCGCGGGTGTGGCGCAGGGCGTCGACCTCGAAGCTCTGGACGAAGACCCGGCCGGTCATCTTGTGGTCGCGCACCTCCTTGACGATCCGGGCGACCTCGTCGCGGCTGTGCTTGCCCTTGATCTCCAGCAGCAGGTTGCCGCCGCGGGTGCGCAGGTCCTCCAGCTGGGCGGCGAGGGTGGGGACGCGGGTGCCGGCGTAGACCGGGCCGAACCAGGAGCCGGCGTCGAGGGCGTCGATCTGGGCGGCGGTCAGGTCGCGGATGCGGCCCTTGCCGTTGGTGGTGCGGTCGACGGTGTCGTCGTGCAGGACGTAGGGGACGCCGTCCTTGCTGGGCTGGACGTCGTTCTCGATCCACTCGGCGCCGCCGCGGCGGGCGACCTCGTCGGAGACCAGGGTGTTCTCGGGGGCGGCGGAGGAGGCGCCGCGGTGGGCGAAGACGGTCAGCGGGGAGCCGGCCGGGCGCAGCCAGCCGCCGGGGGCGAGGGCGGTGACCTTGAGGTCGGCGAAGGAGACCTTGGCGCCGTTGACGACGAGCGCCTGGCCGCCGTCGGCGGTGCGGGCGACCTGGGTGGTGCGCATGACCTCCTTGCCGTCGAGGATCCAGCGGGCGGTGGTGCCGTGGACCTCGGCGGCGATGCGCACGTCGCGGCCGGTGCCGGCGGCGGTGGGGGCGGCGGCGGTGTTGGTGACGTTCCAGGCGTTGGCGGTGGTGCGCTGGGCGAATTCGAGGCCGTTGGCGGCGGTGGTGCCGGTGCGCATGGTGGCGATGGACCAGGGGGTGGCGCCGTCGGCGGGGACGTCGAGGCCGAGCGCGGTCCAGCGGGCGGCGTCCTGGGCGGTCTCGAAGCGGGCGGTGGCCTCGATGCGGAAGTCGTCGAGGTGGCGGCCGAAGGTGACGCGGCTCTGCTGGCCGGAGTTGGCGGAGGTGCCGACGAGGCGGCCGTTCTCGACCTTCCAGTCGCCTTCGACGGCGGTGAAGCCGGCGGGCAGGGCGGTGCCGGTGAAGTGCTCGTCGAGGACGACCTCGCCGGGGGCCGGGGTGGCGGGTGCGGCGGTGGCGGGTGCGGGTTCGGCGGACACGGCGCTCGGGGTGTTCAGGGCGAGGGCGGTGAGGGTGAGGGTGGCGGCGAGGGCGGCGGCGAGCAGGCCGGTGCGGCGGCCCGCGCGGGGGCGGTGACTCTGTGTCATGCGCGGCAGGCTAGGGAGGGTTGCCGAACCGGACGCCACCAGTCCGGGAACCGTTCGTGACCATTGCGCGTGCGGTTCGCGACGGTGGCGTGTTCCTTGCGCTGGTTGGCCGGTTCGTTTCCGTACGGGTGCGGGTGGCGGGCCCGGCGGACGGGCGGCGCGGGGTGGGTGGTGCGGCTCCTTGGTCGCCCTGCGCGACGGCCCCGGGGTGTGCGGCCGGGTGAGGGGTGGTCAGTAGCGCAGGGCGGCGGCGATGCGGCCGGTGTCGGCGAGGGTGTCGTCGGGGACGAAGACGACCTGGCCGCCGGTCTCCAGGGTGTGTTCGATGACCTCGTCGACGATGTCCTCGCGGGCGCCGTCCCGGCCGGCCTCGGCGGGCACGAGGTGCTCGCCGTCGTCGCGGACGGTGGCGCGGAAGTTCTCCTCGACCACCAGGCGGTCGATGCGGCCCTCGCCGACGCTCTGCCAGACCTCGTCGAGGCCGGCGGCGAACTGCTGGGCGCCGCGGGCCTTGTCGAGCCGTTGCAGGCCCTCGGCGACCTCGCGTTCGGCCCGGGCGCGCACGGCGGGCTCGACCACCTTGCGGACGGTCTCGGCGTCGGCCTGGGCCAGGCCGCCGTGCGGCAGCTGGGCGGCGGACTCCTTGGCGATCGGGCCGACGGCGTCCAGCAGGGCGAGGGCGGCGGCCTCGCCGACCACGTAGAGCGGGCGGGGGGCGGCGGCCAGCAGCTTGCCGACCTCGGTGTCGGCCTGGCGCAGGAAGGTCTTGGTGGCCTCGTCGCGGAAGGTGCTGGGCGTGTCGCCGATCTGCTCCTGGCGTTCGGGGTCGGGGTTGTCGAAGACGCGTACCAGCGGGAAGCCGTGGGCCTTGTCCTCGGTGACCCGCTCCTGGGTGCCGCCCCACAGCACCACCTTGTCGGCGGCGACGGCGAGGACCCAGTGCGGGCGCTCGGCGGCGTGGGCGGCGACCAGGTTGCGGGTCAGGAAGGTGTCGGAGAGGACCACCCGGGCGGGGGCGGTGCGCCCGAGTGACCAGACCTGGTGCTCGCCGGGGGCGGCGAAGATCGCCAGGCCGTCCTCGGCGTGGACGAGGTCGACCTCGGTGAGGGCCCGGTCGAGCTGTTCCAGCACGTCGATGCGGTCGGCGCGGGAGACCTTGGGGTCGGCCTGGAGCCGTTCCTTCGCCTCGGCGACCAGGTTGCGCAGCCGGACCGGGTCCTGGGTGTTGTCCGGTTCCCGCCGGTGGGTCGGCATCAGGATCGACACCGCCGGATAGGGCCGCGGGCGGCGCAGTTCGGCGAGGACGGCGGGGCTGAGGTCGGGGCGCATGGAGACCCTTTCCGAAGGCGGTCGGCCTTCTTTCGTGGACGCGCGGGGCCTGGCACTGCTGGCGAATGTCGCAAATGTACCTATTTGCGGCTTCAGCGGCGCGCGCGAGCACGAGGGAGCGGGTCGGACACGGGGACCGAGGGGCGAGGCGGGGGTCCGGGGCGAGGCGGGGCGACGGCCCCGCCCCGGGG
>NZ_JBHUAF010000513.1:0-4875 GCF_042789895.1 Kitasatospora sp. NPDC056783 | reverse complement strand
CTGTGTGGGCGGGGGGGGGGGGGCGGTGGCGCGGGTGTGGTGGGGGGGCCGGGTTCGTCGGTCCACCGGGCCCCTCCGCCCGTCTCCGCCCGTCCGGGTTCCGCCCGCCCCGGTCCCGGGCCCTCCGCCCGTCTCCGCGCCCGGCCGGGCTCAGCCGTCGTGCCCGGCGGCCGCGGCGACCGCCTCCTCGACGGTGGCGTTCCCGGCGACCAGCTCCAGGGTCAGCCCGGCGGTGCCGGGCTCGCGCAGCAGGGCGGCCAGGACGGCGGCCACGTCCTCCCGGTCCACCGCGCCGCGGTCGACCGACGGGGCCAGCCGGACCAGGCCGGTGCCGGGGCCGTCGGTGAGCCGCCCGGGGCGCAGCACCGTCCAGTCCAGCGAGGCGCGGGCCCGGATCGCGTCGTCGGCGGCGCCCTTGGCCCGCAGGTAGGTCTCGAAGACCTCGTCGGCGGGGTGGTGCGCGGCGGCGTCGGCGGCCATCGCCGAGACCATCAGGTACCGGCGGACCCCGGCGAGTTCGGCGGCGTCGGCGAGCAGCACGGCCGCGTCCCGGTCGACGGTGTTCTTGCGGGCGGCGCCGCTGCCCGGTCCGGCGCCGGCGGCGAAGACCACGGCGTCGGCCCCGGTCAGCAGTGCGGCGAGTTGTGCGGCGGTGGTGGCCTCCAGGTCGAGCAGCAACGGCTCGGCGCCGGCGTCGACGAGGTCCTGGGCCTGTTCGGGGCGGCGGATGATCCCGGCGGGGCGCTCGCCTCGGGCGGCGAGCAGCCGTTCCAGGCGGAGCGCGATCTGTCCGTGGCCCCCGGCGATGACGGTACGCATGGTTCCGACGGTAGACCGGGACGCCGGAGGGCGTCCTGGCGAGTGCCGCGAACAGGCCACAATGGGCGCATGACTTCGCTCGCTCACCCGCAGCTGCGCTTCACGCCCACCGTGGCGGACCCCTCCGGCCCCCGAGAGCTGGTGATCCTCGGTTCCACCGGTTCGATCGGCACCCAGGCCATCGACGTGGTGCTCCGCAACCCGGACCGTTTCCGGGTGGTCGCCCTGTCGGCGGCGGGCGGTCGGGTGGAGCTGCTGGCCGAGCAGGCGGTGCGGCTGGGCGTGCACACCGTGGCGGTGGCCGATCCGGCGGCCGAGCCGGCGCTGCGCGAGGCGCTGGCCGCGAAGGCGGCGGGCGGTCCGCTGCCGACCGTGCTGGTGGGCCCGGACGCGGCGACCGAGCTGGCCGCCCTGGAGTGCCACTCGGTGCTGAACGGCATCACCGGCTCGATCGGCCTGCGGCCGACGCTGGCCGCGCTGAAGGCCGGCCGGGTGCTGGTGCTGGCGAACAAGGAGTCGCTGATCGTCGGCGGCCCGCTGGTGAAGGCGGTGGCCGAGCCGGGCCAGATCGTTCCGGTGGACTCCGAGCACGCCGCGCTGTTCCAGGCGCTGGCCGGTGGCACCCGGGCCGAGGTGCGCAAGCTGGTGGTCACCGCCAGCGGCGGTCCGTTCCGCGACCGGACCCGCGAGCAGCTGGCCGGGGTGACCCCGCAGGACGCGCTGGCGCACCCGACCTGGGCGATGGGGCCGGTCGTCACGATCAACTCCGCGACCCTGGTGAACAAGGGTCTGGAGGTGATCGAGGCGCACCTGCTGTACGACGTGCCGTTCGACCGGATCGAGGTCGTGGTCCATCCGCAGTCGGTGGTGCACTCGATGGTGGAGTTCACCGACGGTTCGACCCTGGCCCAGGCCAGCCCGCCGGACATGCGGATGCCGATCGCGCTGGGCATGGGCTGGCCGGACCGGGTGCCGGACGCCGCTCCCGGCTGCGACTGGACCAAGGCCGCCACCTGGGAGTTCTTCCCGCTGGACGACGAGGCCTTCCCCGCGGTCGAGCTGGCCCGCGAGGTGGGCACCCTGGGCGGCACCTTCCCGGCGGTTTTCAACGCGGCCAACGAGGAGTGCGTGGAGGCGTTCCTGAAGGGCCGCCTCGCTTTCACCGGAATCGTGGACACTGTTGCCAAGGTCGTGGCCGAGCACGGTCAGCGGGACGGCGCTTCGGCGGCGGGAACTTCCCTGACGGTGGAGGACGTCCTGCACGCGGAGGACTGGGCGCGTGCCCGGGCCCGCGAGCTGGCGGCCGGCTGACGGTCGGCCGACGGCCCCGGGGCGCCGGCCGTGGTGGTGGGCGCTCCTGGGCCCCAAGAGCAGGTAGGACAAGACGATGAGCGGAGCAGCATGACGGAGGACCAGCGGTGGCAACGGTTTTGACGGTGGTCGGCATCCTGGTCTTCGTCATCGGGCTGCTCGTCTCGATCGCCTGGCACGAGCTCGGCCACCTCTCCACGGCCAAGCTGTTCGGCATCCGGGTGCCGCAGTACATGGTCGGCTTCGGCCCGACCCTCTGGTCGCGCCGGAAGGGCGAGACCGAGTACGGCATCAAGGCCATCCCGTTCGGCGGGTACATCCGGATGATCGGGATGTTCCCGCCGGGCGAGGACGGCCGGATCACCAAGCGCAGCAGTTCGCCCTGGCGGACCATGATCGAGGACGCCCGCGAGGCCTCCTACGAGGAGCTCCAGGAGGGGGACGAGCACCGGCTCTTCTACACCCGCAAGCCCTGGCAGCGCGTCATCGTGATGTTCGCCGGGCCGTTCATGAACCTGGTCCTGGCGTTCGGGCTCTTCCTGACCGTGATGATGGGTTTCGGCGTCAGCATGACCGTGCCGACGATCGGCAGCGTCGAGAAGTGCGTCGTCAAGGCGGGCGCGCCCAGGGACACCTGTCCGGAGGGCGCCCCGCTGACCCCGGCCGCCCAGGCCGGACTGAAGGCGGGCGACAAGGTCCTCTCCTTCGACGGCGACCGGATCCGCACCTACGACCAGCTCCAGGCGGACATCCGCAAGTCGGCGGGCCGGACCGTCCCGGTCGTGGTCGAGCGGGCCGGGGAGCAGCTCACCCTCAACCCGACGATCGCGGTCAACGACGTCCAGAAGTACGACGGCAACAACGTCCCGCTCAAGGGCCAGACCGTCCAGGCCGGGTTCCTCGGATTCACTCCCGCGTCCGGGGTGGTCCAGCTGAGCCTCGGGCAGTCGGTCGACCGGATGTACGACCAGGCCGAGACCGGGGTCAAGGCGCTGGTCGCCCTGCCGGGGAAGATCCCCGGGCTGTGGAACGCCATCGTCGGTGACGCCCCGCGCGACCCGGACTCGCCGATCGGCATGGTCGGCGCCGCCCGGGTCAGCGGCGAGGTCTTCTCGATGGACGTGCCCGCCACCCAGCGGGTCGCGACCGCCGTGTACCTGCTGGCCGGCATCAACCTGTCGCTCTTCCTCTTCAACATGCTCCCGCTGCTCCCGCTGGACGGCGGGCACGTCGCCGGGGCGCTCTGGGAGGCGGTCCGGCGCCGCCTCGCCCGGCTGTTCCGCCGGCCCGACCCGGGCCCGTTCGACGTCGCCAAGCTGATGCCGGTGGCGTACGTGGTGGCCAGCGTGTTCATCGGGTTCACCCTGCTGGTGATGGTCGCCGACCTGGTGAACCCGGTGAAGATCGGTTAACCGCCGTACCGGAGGATGCTCCGGTACGGCGCCTTGCCGTACGGTGGGGGCCGGGTGCGCGATCGTCCGCGCGCCCGGCCTCGGCCGTGTCACGGCCAGGAGGCCGCCCACACCTCAACCTCGGGGAACCCTGCGCACATGACCGCGATCTCGCTCGGTATTCCGTCCCTGCCGCTCAAGCCCCTGGCCAAGCGCCGTCACTCCCGGCAGATCATGGTCGGCAACGTGCCGGTCGGCGGCGACGCCCCGGTGTCGGTGCAGTCGATGACCACCACGGTGACCTCGGACATCAACGCCACGCTCCAGCAGATCGCGCAGCTCACCGCGTCCGGCTGCCAGATCGTCCGGGTCGCCGTGCCGTCGCAGGACGACGCCGACGCGCTGCCGATCATCGCCAAGAAGTCGCAGATCCCGGTCATCGCGGACATCCACTTCCAGCCGAAGTACGTCTTCGCCGCGATCGACGCCGGCTGCGCGGCGGTGCGCGTGAACCCGGGCAACATCAAGGCCTTCGACGACAAGGTCGGCGAGATCGCCAAGGCCGCCAAGGACGCGGGCGTGCCGATCCGGATCGGCGTCAACGCCGGTTCGCTGGACAAGCGCCTGATGGAGAAGTACGGCCGGGCCACCCCGGAGGCGCTGGTCGAGTCGGCGCTGTGGGAGTGCTCGCTGTTCGAGGAGCACGACTTCCGCGACATCAAGATCTCGGTCAAGCACAACGACCCGGTCGTGATGATCAACGCCTACCGCCAGCTCGCCGCCGCGTGCGACTACCCGCTGCACCTCGGCGTGACCGAGGCCGGGCCGGCCTTCCAGGGCACCATCAAGTCGGCGGTCGCCTTCGGCGCGCTGCTGGCCGAGGGCATCGGCGACACCATCCGGGTCTCGCTCTCCGCCCCGCCGGCCGAGGAGATCAAGGTCGGTACCCAGATCCTGGAGTCGCTCGGCCTGCGCGAGCGCGGCCTGGAGATCGTCTCCTGCCCGTCCTGCGGCCGTGCCCAGGTGGACGTCTACAAGCTCGCGGAGGAGGTCACCGCCGGGCTGGAGGGCATGGAGGTGCCGCTGCGGGTGGCCGTCATGGGCTGCGTCGTGAACGGTCCGGGCGAGGCCCGCGAGGCCGACCTCGGGGTCGCCTCCGGCAACGGCAAGGGCCAGATCTTCGTCAAGGGCGAGGTCATCAAGACCGTGCCGGAGTCGAAGATCGTCGAGACCCTGATCGAGGAGGCGCTCAAGCTCGCCGAGCAGATGCAGGCGGAGGGTGTCGAGTCGGGGGCGCCGACCGTCGTCGCGGGGGAGTGACCTCCGTCCAGTCCTGACCGCGCGGGAGGGCCCG
>NZ_JBHUAF010000512.1:0-4905 GCF_042789895.1 Kitasatospora sp. NPDC056783 | reverse complement strand
CGAGTGCTCCGGGGCCCGGCGGCAGTGGTTCACGGCGGAGGGACCGTCAGTCGTCGCCGCGCAGGATCGCGATCAGCTGGAGCATCTCCTTGTAGATCCAGACCAGCGACAGGGTCAGCCCGAAGGCCGCCCGCCACGACTCCCGCTGCGGGGCACCGTGGGCGATGGCCGTCTCGACCTCGTGGAAGTCCAGCGACAGGAAGAACGCGCCCAGGGCGACGCCGATCAGGCCGACCACGATGCCCAGCGGGCCGGAGCGCAGCCCCATGTCGGCACCGAAGGCCGACGCGACCAGGTTGACCAGCATCAGCAGCACGAAGCCGAGGGCGATCGCGATGCCGATCCGGGTGTAGCGGGCGGTGACCCGGATCCTGCCGCTCTTGTAGGCGAACAGCGTCGCCGCGAAGACCGCCGCCGTGCCCAGCACCGCCTGGATCACGATGCCGTTCAGCATCGTGTTGAAGGCGTGCGAGATGGCGCCCATCGCGAAGCCCTGGAGGGCCGCGTAGGTGAGGATCAGCGGCGGGCTGACGCTGCGCTTGAAGGAGATCACCAGGCCGACGACCAGGGCCACCAGGCTGGCGCCGACCGCGTAGCCGAAGTTCTCGAACGGCAGCGTGAACCACGCCACCGCACCGGCCGCGACGAGCGTCAGCAGCGTCATGGCGGTGCGGGCGACCACGTCGTCGAGCGTCATCCGCCCGGTGGCCGCCGGGCCCGCCGCCGGCCCGTTGTACATCTGGTACAGCTGCTCGTCCGTGAGCGGGGCCTGGCCCTGCGGCTGCTGGGCGTAGGGCGTGCCCGCGTACGGGTTCTGGCCGTGGGGGCTCCCGGCCTGCGCGGAGGTACCGAACCCCGCGTAGCCGGCGTCGCGGGTGAAGGACCCCTCCCGCGAGAAGACCGGGTTGCTGCTTCTCATTGCTCATTCCCTCCGTGGCGGCACTGCACCGTCCATTGCACAAGGGTAATGGCTTGGCAAAAATTCCGGGATACGCCGCGAGGAGGATCCGGTGAACGGCGTCCGGCGGGGACGCCGTCGTGCGTCCCCGCCGGGAGATCGGTGCCCGGAGCCGGACTCGAACCGGCACGGCCTCGCGGCCAAGCAGTTTTAAGCTGCCCGTGTCTGCGTTCCACCATCCGGGCGTCTGCGAAACCACCCTGAGCCTAGTCGCCCGACTCACTCTTTCGCATGTTCCCTGCCCGGGAAGTTGTCATGTTTGCTTGCCATCTGACGAACTGTCCGGAATTCGGCCACGAAGGACATCCGTTCCGGCCATCCGCCTGCCTCAGGGTTCACGTCATACCGCAGGAGGATGGGTCCACCCCTTCCGTACGCCCAGCGGTGGTAGGGCCAACCGTCCGGCGGAGCGACGCAGGACCATGATCACGTCGCGGACCATGAAGGTACAAGTCCGCGAGCCCGAGGAGCACCCCGTGACCACGTCGACCGCAGCCGCCGTCCACACCGGCCTGGCGGCCGCCCGCGCCATCGGCCTGAACAAGGTCTACGGGGAGGGGGAGACCCGCGTCGTCGCCCTCGACAACGTCAGCGTCACCTTCCCCCAGGGCGAGTTCACCGCGATCATGGGCCCCTCCGGCTCCGGCAAGTCGACCCTCATGCACTGCATGGCCGGCCTCGACACCGTCACCTCCGGCTCCTCCACCATCGGCGACACCGAACTCGTCGGACTCAAGGACAAGCAGCTCACCCAGCTGCGCCGCGACCACATCGGCTTCATCTTCCAGGCCTTCAACCTGCTCCCCACCCTGACCGCCCTGGAGAACATCACCCTCCCGATGGACATCGCCGGCCGCAAAGCCGACAAGGCCTGGCTCGACCGCGTCGTCGACACCGTCGGCCTCTCCGGCCGCCTCGGCCACCGCCCCTCCCAGCTCTCCGGCGGCCAGCAGCAGCGCGTCGCCTGCGCCCGCGCCCTCGCCTCCAAGCCCGACATCGTCTTCGCCGACGAACCCACCGGCAACCTCGACTCCCGCTCCGGCGCCGAGATCCTCTCCTTCCTGCGCAACTCCGTGCGCGAGCTCGGCCAGACCGTCGTCATGGTCACCCACGACCCGGTCGCCGCCTCCTACGCCGACCGCGTCGTCTTCCTCGCCGACGGCCGCATCGTCGACGAACTCCACCAGCCCACCGCCGACACCGTCCTGGACCGCATGCGCCGCTTCGACGCCAAGGGCCGCACCAGCTGACACCGCCGCAGCCCGCCCACCGACCCTTCCCAGGACACCTCATGTATCGCACCGCACTGCGCAACGTGCTGGCCCACAAGGGCCGACTCCTGATGACGGCGCTGGCCGTCATGCTCGGCACCGCCTTCGTGGCGGGCACCATGGTCTACTCCGACACCTTCGGCAAGGCCATGCGGGACAGCAACTCCAAGAGCTACTCGGACGTCGGCGTCCAGGTCGTGGACCGCGCGGCCGGCTCCAGCGCCTCGGCCAAGCAGAAGAGCGAGGCCCGCTCCACCGCACTCACCGACGCCACCGTCCAGCAACTGGCCGCCTTGCCCGGCAGCGCCGGTGCCCGCGGCGTGGTCAGCGGTTTCACCGGGGTCGCCGACCGCAAGGGCGAACTGATCGGCCAGTTCTGGGCAGCCAAGGGCGCCAACTTCGCCCCGGGCCAGGACGGCAAGGACCCGCGCTACCCGATGGTCGAGGGCCAGGGCCCGAAGAACGCCAAGGAGGTCGCGCTCGACCGCAAGACCGCCGACAAGGCGGGCTACAAGGTCGGCGACACCGTCCGGGTCGCCGCCAACGGCCCCGTCATCGAGGCGAAGCTCACCGGCGTCTTCACCACCGACGACCCGGTGGTGAACACCGGCGGCACGCTCACCCTGTTCGACCGGGCCACCGCCCAGCAGACGCTGCTGGAGCCCGGCCGCTACAGCAGCGTCGTGCTCACCGCCAAGCCCGGCACCAGCCAGGACGCGCTGCTCGCCCAGACCCAGCCCGTGGTGCCGTCCGGCCACCAGTTCGACGTCGAGACCGGCGCCAAGCTCCAGGCGGACGAGCAGGCCGACATCACCAAGAGCACCAGCAGCATGCGCACCATGCTCCTGGTCTTCGCCTTCATCGCGCTGTTCGTCGGCATCTTCATCATCGCCAACACCTTCAGCATGCTGGTCGCCCAGCGCACCAGGGAGCTGGCGCTGATGCGGGCGATCGGCGCCAGCCGCAAGCAGGTCACCCGGTCCGTCCTGGTCGAGGCCCTGCTGATCGGTGCCGTCTCCGCCGCGGCCGGCCTGCTGGCCGGCGTGGGGATCGGCGCCGGGATGCAGTCGCTGGTCAACAGCCTGAACGAGAACATGCCGAGCGCGTCGCTGGTCATCAAGCCGCTGACGGTCCTGGTGACCCTGCTGGTCGGCGTCGTCGTGACGGTGCTGTCGGCCCTGCTGCCCGCCCTGCGCGCCTCCCGGATCGCCCCGGTGGCCGCGATGAGCAGCGGCGACCAGCCGGCCTCCCAGAAGAGCCTGGTGGTCCGCAACGCGATCGGCTCGGTGCTCACCGCCGGCGGCCTGGCCCTGATCGGCTACGGCGCCGCCACCGGCGACGACCGCGGCCGGCTGCCGGTCGGCCTGGGCGCCTTCCTGGCCCTGATCGGCGTGTTCGTCCTGCTGCCGCTGCTCTCCCGTCCGGTGGTCGCGCTGGTCGGCCCGCTGCTGCGCGGGCTCGGCGGCACCCCGGGCAAGCTCGCCCAGCAGAACGCGGTGCGCAACCCGCGCCGCACCGCCGCCACCGCCGCCGCGCTCACCATCGGACTGACCCTCGTCACCGGCATCACCGTCATCGGCGCCTCGGTGACCGACACGGTCGACCGGGCCGTCACCAGCTCGATGAAGGCCGACTACGTCGTCTCGGCCGCCAACCACATGAGCCTGTCCGAGCAGGTGCCCGCGCAGATCGCCAAGACCCCCGGGGTCACCGCCTCCTCGCCGCTGATCTCCACCTTCTGGGAGCTCGACGGCACCAGCGAGTCCATCACCGGTCTGAACCCGGAGACCTTCGAGCAGCTCGCCGAGGTGGAGCTGACCAGCGGGTCCGCCGCCGCGCTCGGCAAGGGCCAGCTGCTGGTGGACCAGGACGTCGCCAAGAAGTCCGGCGTCACCACCGGCTCGACGATGACCGTGACGTACCCGGACGACTCCACCGGGCAGCTCACCGTCGGCGGCGTGTACCGGACGGGCGGCATGCTCGGCCCGGTCGTGCTGGCCAACAGCGAGGTCGCCAAGCACGAGCCGAAGCCGTACGTCTCCGACGTCCTGGTCAAGGGCAAGGACGGCGCCACCGCCGCGTTCAAGCAGTCGCTCAAGGACGCCACCGGCGCCAACCCGGTGATCGAGGTGAAGTCCCGGCAGGAGGTCCGCGACGGCTTCAGCCAGACCATCACCTTCGCGCTGAACCTGATGTACGGCCTGCTGGGGATGGCGGTCCTGATCGCGATCCTGGGCGTGGTCAACACGCTGGCGATGTCGGTCTTCGAGCGCAAGCGCGAGATCGGGATGCTGCGGGCGATCGGCCTGGACCGCGGGGGCATCAAGCGGATGGTCCGTCTGGAGTCCGTCGTGATCTCGCTGTTCGGCGCCGGCATCGGCCTGCTGCTCGGCTGCTTCATCGCCTGGGCGGTCAACGGCACCCTGAAGTCCACCCTCGCCGGCCTCACCACGGTCGTGCCGTTCGGCCAGCTGGCGCTGTTCCTGGTGCTGGCCGGGGTGGTCGGCCTGGTGGCCGCGATCTGGCCGGCCCGCCGGGCCTCCAAGCTGGACATCCTGTCGAGCATCAAGACCGACTGACCGCCCGCCGAAACCGCCGGCCGTAACGGTCACCGGATCGGTCGCCGGAACGAGGAAGGTCCCCTGCCGGGGTTCCGGCAGGGGACCTTCCCACTTC
>NZ_JBHUAF010000511.1:0-4908 GCF_042789895.1 Kitasatospora sp. NPDC056783 | reverse complement strand
CCCGTGGACGCTTCCACGGGCCCGCACCGTGGGCAGCCGGCTACCGGCGGGCGCAGACCGGGTCGGTGTCCGGCAGGCGTCCGGAGGCCAGGTAGGCGTTGACGGTGTCGTCCACGCAGGCGTTGCCGTAGATCCCGTACAGCTGGTGCTGGTCGGCTCCCCGGAGGGTCAGCAGGCGCGAGCTGGGCAGCATCTCGTGCAGGGCCACGCCGCCGCGGTAGGGGGCGCGGGGGTCACCGGTGGCGGAGAGGATCAGTGCCCGGGCGTCGCGGCGTACCTGGGTGGGCGCCTCGCGCGGGGCGTCCCAGAAGGCGCAGGGAGTGATGTTGCCGAGTTGCGGGCCGAACAGCGGGTGCTCGGCGCGACCGCGCTCGATCTCGCGCCAGTAGTGTCCGGGGTCGCGGGAGGCGGTTCCGTCCGCGCACGCGATGGCCTGCATGGCGCTGCCGGCCGGCGATCCCTGCGGACCGAACAGGAATCGCAGCAGGGCGGCGGTCTCCGCGGTCGGGGTGACCGGCCGGCCCTCCGCGGCGTCGGCGAGCATCGCCAGCTGCTCGGCGAGGGAGGCCCGTTCCGGGTCGGAGTCGCCCTGGAGTCCCGCGAAGAGCAGCAGCGGCACCCGGGTGTCGTCGAGTTCGACGGTGTCGGCGCCGGTGCCGAGGACGAGCGGGCGGTTCGCGGCCGTCTCGACGGTGCGCAGGACTCCGGCGGTCACCTCCTCGCGGGTGCGGCCGAGCCCGTACGTTCCGTGGCGGGCCGCCGCCCAGTCCGCCCAGTCGGAGAACGCGTGTTCCAGTCCGGGCAGTTGGTTGGGGAGCAGCGCGGGGCCGACGTGGCGCGGGTCCAGCGCGCTGTCGAGCACCATCCGGTCGACGCGGCCGGGGAACATCTGGGTGTACACCGTGCCGAGGTACGTGCCGTAGGAGAGGCCGAGGTAGGAGATCCTCCGTTCGCCGAGCGCGCCCCGGACCACGTCCATGTCCCGGGCCGCGTCGCGGGTGCCCGCGTACGGCAGCAGGTCGCCGGCCGTCGAGCGGCACCGGGCCGCGAGGTCGCGCTGAAGAGTGACCTGGCGTTCGAAGCCCGCCCGGCCGGTCCCGGCGGACTGGATGCTGAAGCCGACGGGCCAGCCGCAGTCGATCTGCGCGCTGCGGCCGACGAAGCGCTGGTCCAGCCCGACGATGTCGAAGCGCCCGGCGGTTTCCTTGAGGGCGGCGTGCACCCGGGGCGGTGCGCCGAGCGTCGGGCTGCCGGGGCCGCCGTCGTTGAGCAGCAGCGTGCCGATCCGGTGGCGGGTGTCGGTGGCCTCGATCCGGGAGAGCGCCAGTGTGAGGGTGCGTCCGCCGGGGTTCGCGTAGTCGAGTGGCACGGTGACGTCCGCGCAGCGGGCGCCGGCCTGGTCGAGTGCGGCACCGTCCGGGTCGTCCGGGCCCAGGACGCAGGTGTGCCAGTCGAGGTGCTGACCGTAGTAGCGGTCGAGCCCCTGGGCTTGGCCTTGCGGGCCTTCCGCGGCCCGCGCGGGCAGGGTCGTGGTGGCGGCCGCGGTCAGGCAGGCCGCGAGGGCGAGGCCGGTCGCGACGGCGCGCCGCAGGGTCCGGGGCCGTCGGACGGCGGGAGCGGAGCGGCTGCGCTGGGGTTCGGGCATGAGGCCTCCTCGGCGACGTGGGACTCTTCCCTGCGGAACCGGCCGGGGAGAGCCCCTGTGATCAGCCTTCCCTGCTCCGTCCCCGGGCCGGATCCGTCGTGGTGGAGCGCCCGGGACGAAGCGAAGCACCTGGGCCCCGAGGCCGTCACGGAGACGGCCCCGCGGCACAAGCACTCCAGCGTAAACGCCGAACTGGCCCTGAAAGGTTGAGAGTTCGTATCGCTTCAGGGGTCACGTCCCCTCGGTCGACCTCGCGCTCACCACTCTTCCGCAGGGTGGCGCCACCCCTCCACCGACAGCACCCGGGCATCGAAATCCAGTAGCCACTCGGTGACGTTCCGGGCAGGATGGCTCCGTGAACCATGTCCTGTGCGGGCTGGCCGCCAACGTGAGCCTGCCGTCCGAGTTGGTCGACCGGCTGATCGCGGTGGCGGTCGGGCTCGCGGACGCCGAGATCGCCGCGGGCCTCGCCCATCGGGCCGACCTCAGCCACGCGCAAGCGGTGGTGCTGGCCTCCGGTGTCGAGGAAAGCGCGGTGTCGCTGGCGTACGCAGGCCTGCTGACCGCCGCGGACGTCGACCCCGTGACGCGACCGAACGTCGCGCTCGCCCTGCTGGACGAGCGTGCCGGACGCCCGGAGTGGGCGCGCCTCCTCGCGGCAGATCCGGTCGTCGAGCGCCGGGAGAAGCTGGCCGCCTGCTCCGGCCTTCCGCTCGATGTGGTGGAGACGCTGGCCACCGACTCGGACGTACAGGTCGTCGCGGAGCTCGCGTTGTGGACGACACCGGAGACGGCCACCGGACTCGCGGCACATCCGCATGCCGAGGTCCGCCGCGCGGTGGCGGCCAACGAGGCGACGCCACCGGCCGTCCTGGCGGCGCTGCTCACCGGAGAGGGGCTGCCACCCGCGCAGCGGTGCCTGGTCTGCGACCGTGAAGCGGTTCCATTCGTCCACGATCCACAGTGCTCGCGACTCGACTGCGATCTGCTGCCCGACGCCTCCTGCGACGGCTCCCACGAGTCCACCGCGCACGAGACGCGGCGGATGGCGATTCGGAATCCGTTCACACCTGCCGAAGCCGCTGCCGGCTTCGTCGACCACCCGTCGCTTCTGCTGCGCCGGGCACTCGCCGGCCGCCCCGATCTGCCATCGGAGGCCTGCGCTCGGCTCGCCGTGGACGCGAATCCCGGTGTTCGAGCCGATCTCGCCGAGAATCCGGCGATCGGCGAGGTCCTGATCCGCGCACTGGCCGCCGACCGAGACCACGAAGTGCGGCGCAGTCTCGCCCACAACCCGCTCGTACCGCTCGACGTGCTGATCCACCTGGCCGGCGCTGCCGGGATCGGCGCCACTCTGCTGCCGCGGATCGCCTCGGCATCCCCCGAGGAGGTCGAGAAGCTGGCCGGATCACCGAAACCGGCCGCGCGGATGCTCGTGGCCCAGCGCCGCGATCTGCCACCCGCCGTACGTGACGCGCTGGCCGCCGACCCCGACGCGAAAGTGGTCAAGTCCATCGCTCCACACCCGGGCCTCTCGGAAGGCCGACTGCGCGCCATGGTCGACCGGCACGGAGTCCGGGTCGTCGCCAAGGTGGCCGCCAATCCGGACGCGACTCCGGCACTTCTGGAGGACCTCGCCCGGCGCGAACCACCGGTGCGGAAGGCGTTCCGCGAGATCGCCCGGCATCGCCACGCGTCGGCACCGGCGCTGCTCGCCTGCCTGGCAGACGCACAGGCGAGGCCTGTAGCCGCCGGCCGTGCGGAACTTCCGCCGCCGGTCATCGAAGAGCTGCTCAGCGACGCCGACCGGCGGGTGGTGGAGGCGGCAGCCGCCAATCCCTCGCTGCCCCTCGCTGTCATGTCGGATCTGATACCCCGGCTGTAAGCCCTGGCGGCCCTTGGACTCGACCGGGAACACCACTCGGTGGGGTGGTCGACGATTCCGGCGGTGGTGTCAGGACTCCGCAGGGCAGCCGCCGGCCGTCGCGAGCCCGGGGGCTGATGCTCTCGGCGCGGGTGCGGCAGGCCCGGCGGTCAGCGCCCCGAGGACCCGCTCGCGCCGGTCGGTGCGGTCGATCTGTCCACAGCCCGCGGCATGGGCCGCTTTCCCTCCCGTGCCTCCGAGTCCGTCAGCTGACCTTCCGTCATCCTGCGCACCATGGCACACTCCTGTCGTCGCGGGCCGTGCGATCCCCACAGGGGATCACCGGGGAGCGGGCCGGGTAGGAGCGGGCCCGAGCGTCCTGGGTAACCACGAGCGCCCCGGTACTCACCCGGATAGGACAGGCGGACGACCATGAGGATGACGGACCCGCACGACAGGCCCCCGGTGCCGGCCGGCACCGGCGCCGACCCCACACCGCAGGACCGCCCGTTCCGGATGGAGACCCACGGCCTCGACGTCATCGCCGAGAGCGAGCGCAAGGGCAGCCCCCGCACCCTGTTCTGGCCCTGGTTCGGGTCGAACGTCTCGGTGCTCGGGCTCAGTTACGGAGCCTTCGTCCTGGGCTTAGGCATCTCCTTCCGGCAGGCCCTGATCGCCTCCGTGATCGGCATCGTCTTCTCGTTCCTGCTCTGCGGCTTCGTCGCCGTCGCCGGCAAGCGCGGCTCGGCGCCGACGATGGTCCTCAGCCGCGCCGCCTACGGCGTGCGCGGCAACCGGCTGCCCTCGGTGATCTCCTGGATGCTCACCGTCGGCTGGGAGACCGTCCTCGTCGCGCTCGCCTCGCTCGCCACGGCCACCGTGTTCGACCGGCTCGGCTGGGGCGGCGGCACCGGCACCAAGGCCGTCGCCCTGGTCCTGGTCGGTTTGCTCACCGTCGTCGGCGGTGTGATGGGCTTCGACCTGATCATGCGCCTGCAGACGCTCATCACCATCGTCACCGGCGTGCTGACGCTCGTCTACGTGGCCCTCGTCGCCGGCCACATCCACGTCGACGCGGTCACCGCGATCCCCGACGGCTCCACCCAGGAGTTCATCGGCGCGCTGGTGTTCATGATGACCGGCTTCGGCCTCGGCTGGGTCAACGCGGCCGCCGACTACTCCCGGTACCTGCCGCGCTCCTCCTCCGGCACCGGCGTGATCGGCTGGACCACCTTCGGCGCCAGCGCCGCCCCCCTGCTGCTGACGGTCTTCGGCCTGCTGCTCGCCGGCTCCTCCAACGAGCTCTCCGAGGCCGTCGCCGCCGATCCGATCGGCGCCCTCACGACGATCCTGCCGACCTGGTTCCTGGTGCCGTTCGCGGTGGTCGCCGTCCTCGGCC
>NZ_JBHUAF010000510.1:0-4938 GCF_042789895.1 Kitasatospora sp. NPDC056783 | reverse complement strand
GCGCGATAGCGGGCCGCCAGCCGGCGGCAGCGGTCGACCGCGCGGTCCACCACCTCCTCGGCGTAGCGCAACCGGTCCGCGGCGTAGGCCTGTTCGAGCGATTCCCGCTCCGCCGCCGGGAGCCACGCGAACTGCCCTGCGAACGCGCGGGCGTCCCGTTCGGCCGCCGCGACCTCCGCCTCCCAGACCAGGAAGCCCTCGATGCGGGCGAACTCCGTCCGGGAGTTCACCCGGGCACCGCCGCCGGCGGGCCCGCCCCGGCGGGGGCTCCGCGCTCTCGGCGGACGCTGTCTGCCACCCATGACCGCTCCTCAAGTCCTGTCGAGCCGGCCCGCCGGAAACCTGCGGGATCCGGTTCCCCCTCGGGATCGCTCCGCGACCACGCAACTACTACCAGCGACGAACCGCAGGTGGCGGGCGGCTCGCCACGGCCCGTCCGGCCGGAGGAAACTTGCGCGCCACGCACTATTGCGCGGCGCGCAGTTTCTGCGGGACAGTGGTGCGCATGACGAAGGGCCAACCCGGGCTGCGGGAACGGAAGAAGGCCGCGACGCGCGAGGCACTCAGCTGGGCGGCACTGCGGCTGGCGGTGGAACGGGGACTGGAGAACGTCCGGGTCGAGGACATCGCGGCCGCGGCCGGGGTCTCCCCCCGCACGTACAACAACTACTTCTCCAGCAAGGCCGAGGCGATCGTCCACCGGCACCGCGAACGCATCCTGCGGTCCGCCGAGGTGCTGCGGCAGCGGCCCGCCGGGGAGCCGCTCTGGGAGGCGCTCACCCGGGCCCTGCTCGCACCGTACGACGGCATGCCCGAACAGCCGGACCCGCAGTGGACGGCCGGCATCCGGCTGGTGCTGCGCGAGCCGGCGCTCCAGGCCGAGCTGATGCGCGACGGGGCGCGGACCGCGGCCGGGCTCGCGGCCGCGGTGGCCGCCCGGACCGGCACCGACCCGCACCGGGACCTCTACCCCAAGCTGGTCACCGCCGCCGCGCTCGCCGCGGTCAAGGCCGCCAACGACCAGTACCTGGCCGCCGACCCGCCGGTGCCGTTCCAGTCACTGCTCGCCGAGGCGCTGCGACAGCTGGCGGCCGGGCTGCCCGATCCGTCACACCAGTGAACCCACCTCGTCCAAGGGGACTCCAGATGATCAACGACGTCGTCATCGTGGGCGCCGGACCGGTCGGGCTGTTCCTGGCCGGCGAACTCGCGCTGGCCGGGGTCCGGCCAGTGGTGCTGGACCGGCTGCCCGAGCGCTCGGGCGAGCAGAAAGCCAACGGGCTGGTCGGACAGGTGCTCCGACTGCTCGACCACCGCGGCCTGCACCAGCCGCTCAGCGGCGTCCCGGGCACGCCGCGACCCGTGCCGCGCTTCGTGTTCGGCGCCTTCCCGCTCGACCTGGACCGGCTCGACCGGAACCCGCTGCACGCGGCGCCCGTACCCCAGCACCGGATCGAGAAGGTGCTGGAGGAACGCCTCCGCGACCTGGGCGTCACCGTACGCCGCGGCCACGAGGTCACCGGCCTGCGCCAGGACCCGACCGGGGTGACCGTCGACGTCCGCGGCCCCGACGGCGCCGGGCGGTCGCGCGCCCGCTACCTGGTCGGCGCGGACGGCGGCCGCAGCACCGTCCGCAAGCTCGCCGGGATCGGCTTCCCCGGTGTCACCTCGCCCGACCCGGTCTCCCGCATCGCGCACGTGCTCCCACCGGAGGGAATCCGCCTCACCGACAGCGGCGAGGTCCTGCTGCCGGGCTGCCCGACCCCGTTCCGCGTCTACACCCACACCCGCACCGACCACGGCGTGTTCGTCATCGCCCCGCTCAGCCCGGAAGCCGTCATGGTCGCCACCATGGAGTGGGGCGGCCCCCCGCTGGACCAGCGGACCCCGCTCACCCTGGACGAGCTGCGCGCCAGCATCCGCCGGGTGACCGGTGCCGATCTGCCGCTCGCCCCGGCCCCCACCGCCGGACCGTTCACCCCGCGCCGCACCATCGGCCACAACACCCGGCTCGCCGAGCGCTACCGCGACGGCCGGGTGCTGCTGGTCGGCGACGCCGCCCACGTACACGCGGCGACCGGCGGCCCCGGCCTCAACCTCGGCCTCCAGGACGCCGCCAACCTCGGCTGGAAACTCGCCGCCGAGCTGCACGGCTGGGCCCCGCCCGGACTTCTGGACAGCTACCACGGGGAGCGCCACCCGATCGGCGAGCGGGTCTTCATGCACTCCCAGGCCCAGACGGCGCTGATGTCCCCCGGCCCCGACACCACCGCGGTGCGCGCCCTCTTCGGCGAACTGCTGGAACACCCGGACAACCTCGGCCGGATCGCGGCACTGATGGCGGGCAGCGATGTCCGCTACCCGGTCGACTGCCCGCACCCGCTGGCCGGCCTCTTCGTGCCGGAGCTCACCGCGACCACCCCGGACGGCCCCACCCGGATCGCCGAACTCGCCCGCACGGGGCGCCCGTTGCTGATCGACCTCACGGGCGGGGAACTCGGGCTCGCGGGCCCGGCGGCGGGCTGGACGGACCGGGTGGACCTCGTGACGGCCGACTGCGCGCGGCCGCCGGCCGGCGCCCTGCTGCTGCGCCCGGACGGCTACGTCGCCTGGGCCACCGAGCCCGGCCGGGCCGACCCCGACGGCCTGGCCGGGGCGCTGCGCGGCTGGTTCGGCGACGCCCGCGCCTGAGCACGCCGCCCGGCCCGCTGCCCCGGTGCACGGGGCGGCCCGGGAGCCGCCGAGGGGGTGGGGGACAATGGACGGCATGTCCCGACGTCGTACCGCGCCCCGCGCCGCCGCGCCCCGGCTGCTGCCCTCCTCGCCCTGCCCGTGCGGCCTGCCCGCCGCCTACGGCGACTGCTGCGGGCGGATGCACCGGGGCCAGACGGCGGCCACCACCGCCGAGTCCCTGATGCGCTCCCGGTTCAGCGCCTTCGCCGCGCAGGACGAGGCCTACCTGCTGCGCACCTGGCACCCGGACACCCGGCCGTCCGAGGTCGACTTCGACCCGGGGCTGCGCTGGACCGCCCTGGAGGTGGTCGACACCACGGAGGGCGGCGCGTTCCACGCGGAGGGCACGGTCGCCTTCCGGGCGCACTGGACCGAGGGCGGCGAGCAGGGCGTGCTCACCGAGAACAGCCGCTTCGTGCGCCACGAGGGCGCCTGGGTGTACCTCGACGCCCTCTCGCTCGGCTGAGCCCGGGTCCTCGTACCGTCGCGGCCCCGGATCAGGACGGTCCCGGATCAGGACGGTCCGGGGCCGCGACGGTCCGGTCCGCTACAGGTAGTCGTCCAGCCGGGCCAGAGCGAAGCCCTGCGCGGTGACGTCGTCGAGGACCTTGCGCAGCAGGTCCGGCATGGTGGCGTTCCAGGTGCCGGTGCCCCGGAAGTGGGTCAGGATGATGTCCCCCGAATGCAGCTTCCGGTCGTCGTAGCGCCACTCCATGTGGTCCGGGAACGCTTCCTCGTTCCACAGCGGCACCGCCTCCACCCCGCAGGAAGCGGCCGCGAGCAGCGTGTCGTCGTTGTACTCGCCGTAGGGTGGCCGGAACAGCCGGGGGCGGACGCCGATCTGCTGCTCCAGCTGGTCCTGCTGGTTGCAGATCTCCTGGCGCTGGGTGTCGTAGTCCAGGATCTTCAGGTTGCGGTGGTTGATCGTGTGGTTGTTGATCTCCACTCCCTGGGCGTGCAGGTCGCGGAAGTAGCCGTAGTTCTCGCGGGCCAGGTAGTCGGAGATGTAGGTGCTGAGCGGGATGCCCAGTTCATCGGCCATCCGGGAGAACTCCGGGTCCTTCTCGTCGCCGTCGTCGACGGTCAGGAAGACCACCTTGTCGTCGGTCGGCACGCGGTAGACCACGGGCGGCCGGCCGTCCGCCAGCTTGACGCCCTGTCCCTGGGTGAGCGTGACCCTGGCGGCCGGACGCGGCGGGGCCTTGAACGGCACCCGGTCCAGGCCCCACCGCTGGGCCGTCTCCAGCGCGGTTCGGGTGGCCACCTCCTGGCGGGCCATCGTGTCGCCGCTGCTCTCCTCCTCCTTGCGGGCCGCTCCGGGGAGCTGTGGCGGGGCGGCGGGCCTGGCGCCCGCGGGTTCGGCGCCCTCGGCGGCGGCGTGTTCGGCGCCTTCGGCGGCGGCTTCCGCGGCCGGGGCGGCGAGCGCCGCGTTCGCGTCGACCGGGGCGGCCTTCGGCTCGGCGGACGTGGACGGACCGGCGCAGCCCGCGAGGACGGCGGAGAGGCAGACGGTGGCCAGCAGGCCGGTCCGGCTCCTCTGATGTCCTCTCAGACCCCCACCAATACGACAAACTGATGGTCTGTTCATAGCTGCACTGCTCCCCCGGCGTGCACCATCGCCAATCCCCTCGTCACCCGCCCGGGGCAGCGACCCACCGGAGGCCTTGCCGTTCCTTTGCCCCGGGCGGCCGATCACGGCCGATCACGGCCGACGACGGCCGATCGCGGGCGCCGCGAAATCCGATTGCGGCCGACGGACCGCGAACCGGATCATGCGCGCATGACGAACACCACGCCCCGCAGACCCGGCCCCTGGACCGTCGCCACCGCCGACGTGACCACCCCCGAGGCCCTCGGCCTGCTGCGCGAGTACTACTACGACGTGGCCAACCGCTACTACCGGCTGCACCTCGGCCGGGAGGGCACCCCCGAGGAGCTGGAATCCGGGCTGGCCGACTCCCCCAGCGACGACCTCGTCGCCCCCGGCGGCCTCTTCCTGATCGGCCGCCACGACGGCGTCGCCCACTCCTGTGCCGGGCTGCGCCGGCTCGACGCCGGCACCGTCGAGCTGACCCGCGTCTTCGTCCGCCCCGGCCTGCGCGGCACCGGCGGCGGTGCCGCGCTGCTGGCCGCCGTCGACGGGGCCGCCCGCTCCCTCGACGCCGACCGGATCGTCCTCGACACCCGCCTCGACCTGGTCGAGGC
>NZ_JBHUAF010000509.1:0-4958 GCF_042789895.1 Kitasatospora sp. NPDC056783 | reverse complement strand
CCGTCGTCGGTGCGTGAAGGGCCGGTCAGAGGGCGGCGAGGCGTTGGAGCAGGTGGGCCGGGTCGGTGAGGCCGCAGGCCTGGCGGACGGCGTCGTCGTGGGCGGCGGCGAGCGCGTCGAGGCGGGTCAGCCGGGCGCGGCCCTGGCGGGAGAGGTGGGCGGTGATCCGGCGGCGGTCCTGGTCGCCCTGGCGCCGGTAGGCCCAGCCGGAGTCGGCCAGCGAGTCCACCAGCCGGCTCAGGCTGGCCTGGGGGATCAGCAGGGCCTGGGCGAGTTCGCCCATCGCGTGCCCCCGGCCGTCGGCGAGGGCGCGCAGCAGCCGCCACTGGTCGACGGTGCAGTCCTCCTCGGCCAGGGCGGTGGCGAGGCCGCCGGAGAGCCTGCGGTGGGCCAGGGTGACCAGCTCGACCAGCAGGGGCTCCGGGGCGGGCGACCCTCCGGCGGTGTCGGGGCCGCGGCCCTCGACCTCCGGCGCGACACCAGCTGCGGTCATCGGACCCTCCCCTTCCCGGTCTTTGCCGATATCGGCGGTACGACGATACTCGCACTGTGAGCGTCGAGGTGAGGATGATCGATCCGCTCGATGCGCTGCACTCGGCACGGGAGGAGGCGGCGTTTCGGGTGGGCCTCGTCGTGCCGCAGTCCGGCCCGCTCGGGCTCACCGGGCCGTCCGCGCTGGACGGCGCGCTGCTCGCCGCGCACGAGGTCAACGCGGGCGGCGGCGTCCTCGGGCGCCCGCTGGAGCTGGTGCTGGTGGACGGCGGCGGCACGCCGGAGCCGGTCGCCGCCGAGGTGCGCCGGCTGCTGGACGCCGGGGCGCTGGACGCGCTCGCCGGGTGCCACACCAGCGATGTGCACCGGGCGGTCGAGACGGTCGCCGCCGGCCGCACCGCGTACGTCTTCACCCCGCCGCACGAGGGCGGCTCCCGGCTGCCCGGGGTGCTCTGCACCGGGATCGATCCGTCACGTCAGCTCGGTTCAGCCGTAAGGGAATTGACGGAGCGTCATCGGATTGCCCGATGGGCGATGATCGGCAACGACTACATCTGGCCGCGCTCCGTGCACCGGGCCGCCGAGCGGCTCGCCGGGCGGGCCGGCGCCCGGGTGGTGCTGGAGCGGAGGGTTCCCTTCGGGGCCGTCGAGGGGCTGCTCGAACCCCTGCTGGACGAGCTGCGCGCCGCCCGCGCGGACGCCCTGCTGCTCAGCCTGATCGGGCGCGACCTGGTGCACTTCAACCGGGCGCTGCGGCGCAGCGGACTGGACCGCCGGCTGGTGCGCCTGTCCGGCGCCCTGGAGGAGAACGGCCTGCTCGCCCTCGGCGGCGACGACACCGGGACGCTGTACGCGGCCATGCCGTCCTTCGCGACGCTGGCCGAGGAGCGCCGGCAGAGCCTCGCCGAGCGGCACCTGGCGCTGTGCGGGCCGTGGGCGCCGGTCCTGGACGCCTACGCGGTGGGCCTGTACGAGGGCCTCCACCTGCTGGCCGGTCTGGCGGCCCGTCGGGCGCTGGCCCCGGGCGGCCTGCTGGCGGCCGCGGGGCGGTTGCTGGACCGCGAGGGCGCGGGCCGGGCGCCGATCCACCTCGCCCGGGCGGAGGGCCTCGGCTTCGCCGTCCTCGGGTGACCGCGCCCCTCGCGCGACCGTCTCGCGCGGCCCCGCCGGAGGCGCCCCCCTTCTCGCCAGATGAAATGGCGGAACAAAACCCTTCCATCTGGAAATAGTTGCCTCTACAGTCTCCCCCACCACCCCCAGGGTCGTCACGGAGAGAGAGCACCATGGCCGACACACCCGCTCCCCAGGGCATCGAGAGCTACGGCTACCAGCAAGAACTGCGCCGCTCGCTCGGCTTCACCGACCTGCTCGTCTACGGGCTGGTGTTCATGGTGCCGATCGCACCGTTCGGCATCTTCGGCGGCGTCTTCCAGGGCGCCGGCGGCATGGTCGCCCTGGCCTACGTGCTCGGCATGGTGGCGATGATGTTCACCGCGCTGTCGTACGCCCAGATGTCCCGGGCCTTCCCGATGGCCGGCTCGGTCTACACCTACGCGGGCCGGGGCATCGCCGCCCCGGTCGGCTTCCTGTCGGGCTGGATGATCCTGCTCGACTACGTGCTCGTGCCCGGACTGCTCTACCTGATCGCCGGCGTCGCGATGAACTCCCTGGTGCCGTCGATCCCGGTCTGGCTCTGGCTGATCGGCTTCGTGCTGCTCAACACCGTGGTCAACTACCTCGGCATCGAGACCACCAACAAGGTCAACAAGGCGATGCTGATCGGCGAACTGGTCGTGCTGGCCGTGTTCGTGGTGATCGGCGTCATCGCCCTCGCCAACGGCAAGGGCCGCGGCTTCGACTTCACGCCGCTGTACAACTCGCACACCTTCTCCTGGAGCCTGGCCTTCGGCGCGGTCTCGATCGCGGTGCTCAGCTTCCTCGGCTTCGACGGCATCTCCACCCTCTCGGAGGAGAACCGGGACTCCACCAAGGCCATCGGCCGCTCGATGGTCGCCGCGCTGCTGCTCGCGGGCACCCTGTTCATCGTGCAGACCTGGGTCGCCTCGCTGCTGGTCGCCGACCCCGACGCGCTGATCCGGGACGGCGATCCGAACGGCACCGCCTTCTACGACGCGGCCCGCACCGCGGCCGGCGGCTGGCTCGCCACGCTCACCGCCGCCTCCACCGCGGTGGCCTGGGGCTTCGCCAACTCCCTGGTCGCCCAGGCGGCCACCTCCCGGCTGCTGTTCGCGATGGCCCGCGACCGCCAGCTGCCCTCCTTCCTCGCCAAGATCCACCCCACCCGCCGGGTGCCGGTCAACGCGACCCTGCTGACCGCCGGGATCTCGCTGGTGCTCGGCCTCTACATGGCCTCGCGCGAGGACGGCATCACCCTGCTGAGCACCCTGGTCAACTTCGGCGCGCTGACCACCTTCCTGGTGCTGCACGTCGCGGTGGTCGTCCACTACCTGGTCCGCAAGCGCAGCAAGGACTACTGGCGGCACCTGATCGCCCCGGCCATCGGCTTCGCGATCCTCGCGTACGTGGTGATCAACGCGAACATCGCGGCCCAGCGGCTCGGCTTCGTCTGGCTGCTGGTCGGCGGGATCGTGCTCGCCGGGCTGATGGCCACCGGCCGCAAGCCCCGACTGGCCGTCACCGAGGCCGAGGCCGGTGCCGGTGGCGACGCCACTACCGTGAACACCGCCGCCACGAACGGCACCACCAGCGCCAAGGAGAAGCAGTGAGCCTGCCCGAGATCGTCAAGCTGTCCCCGACTCCGGAGGACTACTCCTACACCTTCGGCGGCCGTGCCCCGCTGGTCACCGTCCAGCCCGGCTCCGTCATCGAACTGACCACCGAGGACTGCTTCGGCGGCAAGGTGCGCGGCACCGGCGACCTGCCCAGCCAGGTGTGCGTCTTCCCCTACCTCAACCCGGTCACCGGCCCGATCGCGGTGGCCGGCGCCGAGCCCGGGGACGTCCTCGCCGTGCACTTCGTGGAGATCACTCCGGCCCGGGACCACGGCATCTCCAGCACCTTCCCGCACTTCGGCGCGCTGACCGCGACCCACAACACCGCGATGCTGCACCCGGCGCTGGAGGAGCGGGTCTGGGTCTACGACCTGGACGTCAAGGCCGGGCTGTGCCGGTTCCAGGCCCGCAACAGCGAGTTCACGGTGGACCTGCCGCTCGACCCGATGCACGGCACGGTCGGCGTCGCCCCGGCGGCCGGCGAGGTGCTGGCCTCGATCACCCCCGGCGCGCACGGCGGCAACCTGGACACCCCCGAGATGCGGGCCGGCACCACCGCCTACTTCGGGGTCAACGTCGAGGGCGGGCTGCTGGCGATCGGCGACGGCCACGCCCGCCAGGGCGAGGGCGAGGTGTGCGGCACGGCGGTGGAGGCGGCGATGCGCACCACCGTGATCGTCGACCTGGTCAAGGGCGGCGGCCCGGCCTGGCCCCGGCTGGAGAACGACGACTTCCTGATCAGCACCGGCTCCGCCCGTCCGCTGGAGGACGCGTTCCGGATCAGCCAGCACGACCTGGTCGGCTGGACCGGCGACCTGCTCGGTCTGGACCAGCTCGACGCCTACCAGCTGGTCAGCCAGGCCGGGCTGGCCCCGGCGGCGAACGTCTGCGACACCAACTACACGATGGTCGCCAAGCTGCCGAAGAACCTGCTCGGCCGGGCCCGCGCCTACGACGGGCTGCACGAGCGCCTGCGCGAGAGCGCGGCGGCGTACCTGCGGCACCGGTAGGAGCCGCCGCCGGGCCGCGCGCGGAGGTTCAGGCGCGCGGGTCAAGGTACCGGCAAATCTCATGGACCCCCCACCCAGGGCCCGTCGGTCCCCCCATGCCGACGGGCCCGCGGGGTGTGTCCCCGCAGTGCGGCGACGAACCCACGGGGTGTCACCCCGCCGCCCGCGACCTCACCCGTTCGAGGGCGGCGAGCAGCGCCGAGGCCTCGGCCCCGCTGATCCGGTCGACGAAGTGGAGCAGCGCGCCCGCCCGGTCGGGGCTGGTCTCCAGCGCCTGGTGCATCAGCCCGGCGGTGTACTCCTCGCGGGTGCAGGTCGGTTCGTACCGCCAGGCGCGGCCGACCTTGTCACGGCGCAGCCAGCCCTTGGTGTGCAGGATGTCCGCGACCGTGGTGACGGTGGTGTAGGCGACCGGCCGCCCCCGCTGGAGGTCGTCCACCACCTCGCGCACCGTGGCGGGCCGGTGCCACGACCAGAGCCGGTCCATGATCTCGGCCTCCAGGTCGCCGAAGCCCCGTAGCACCGCCCTCAGTCTCCCTCGCCGAGCCGGCCACCGACCACCGGTGCCCGGCGCCCGTGGCCCGCTGCCCGTGGCCCGCCGGAACGCGGCCCCATGGTACGGCGAGCGCCGGGCGCCCGCCCCGGGTGAAGGGGACGGGCGCCCGGCCGGTTGCCGGGGGTGGGCGGGTGGTGTGCCCAGTCC
>NZ_JBHUAF010000508.1:0-4980 GCF_042789895.1 Kitasatospora sp. NPDC056783 | reverse complement strand
CAGCTGCCGTGGGCGCTGGGCGGGCGGCTGGCGGGACTGGCGCTGACCCTGCTGCTCGGTCTCACCCCGGCCGGGGCCGCCGTGGTGACCACCGCCGGCGGCTGGTTCGGCGGCTCCCGGACGGCCGAGGTGGCGGTCGGCGCGGCGGCCCTGGTGCTGCTCGGCCAGGTGCTGGGACTGCCGTTCGGCGCCGGGGCACGGACCGTCCGGGCCCGGTACGGGCTGGTGACCCAGGGCTGGGCCGGCTGGGCGCTGGACGCCCTGCGCGGCCTCGGGCTGGCCCTGGTCCTCTTCCTCCCGCTCGCGCTCGGGCTGTTCGCGCTGACCGCCTGGTCGCCGCAGCGCTGGTGGCTGCCGGCGGCGGGCGCGGCGGCACTGCTGACGGCCGCGCTCTCCTTCCTCCACCCGCTGCTGATCGAGCCGGTGTTCAACCGCTTCACCCCGATGCCCCCGGGCGAACAGCGCGCCGCCCTGCTGGCGCTGGCCGCGCGGGACGGCGTCCGGGTGCGGGACGTCCTGGTGGCCGACGCCTCCCGCCGCACCACCGCGCTCAACGCGTACGTCTCCGGGTTCGGCGCGACCCGGCGGATCGTCGCGTACGACACCCTGCTGACGACCGCCACGCCGCGCGAGGTGGAACTGGTGGTCGCGCACGAACTGGGCCACGTCAAGCACCGGGACGTACCGGTCGGCACCGCGCTGGGCGCGGTCGGCGCGGCGGTCGCGGTGGCCGTGCTCGGCCTGCTGTCGGCCTGGCGACCGCTGCTGGACGCCGCCGGCGCGACGGACCCGGCGGACCCCCGGGCGCTGCCGCTGCTGGCGGCGCTCGCGGCGCTTCTGGGCGCGCTCTCGGGTCCGCTCCAGTGCGCGGTGAGCCGCCGGATCGAGGCCCGCGCGGACCGGCACGCGCTCGAACTGACCGGGGACGCCGAGCAGTTCGTGGCGATGCAGCGCAGGCTGGCCGTGGCGAACGTCTCCGATGTCGACCCGCCGAGGGTGCTTGAGCTACTGTTCGCCACTCATCCGAGTGCGACCCGACGGATCGCCGCCGCCCGCGCCTGGCAGGCCGCGTCGGGGCAGCGCACCGACCCGGGCGAATCCGTTGTATAGTGCAACAAATACCGAGGAGGTAGGACCACCGTGCCCGGCCGCCAGTCGTCCATCGACACCATCCAGCGCGAGCTGACCGCATTCGCCCGCCGTGCCCGGCACAAGGCCTCCCAGCTGCACCCCGACCTCTCCCTGGTCACGTACAGCATCCTCGACCTGATCACCGAGCGCGGTGGCTGCCGGGCCGCCGACGTGGCCTCGCACTTCATGCTCGACAAGTCCACCGTCAGCCGCCAGGTCACCGCCCTGGAGAAGCTCGGCCTGCTGGCCCGGGAGACCGACCCGGACGACCAGCGCGGCCAGATCCTGCGCGCCACCGACGCCGGGCTCACCCTGCTGAAGGACGCCAACGAGCAGCGGCGCCTCTCCTTCACCACGCGCTTCACCGACTGGTCCGACGAGGACGTCGCACGCTTCGCCGACTACCTGGCCCGTTACGGCACGGAGGGCTGACCCGCCGGGCGACCACGGCGGCCGGGAGGAGAAGGGCAGCGCGAGGACAGCGCGAGAACCGCCCGACGACAGCGCGAGAACAGCCCGGCGACAGCGCGAGAACCGCCCGGCGACAGCGCGAGAACCGCCCGGCGACCGCCCTCCGCCCGCCCGGCGACCACCCGGCGACCACCCGGCGCGAGGTCTCCGGGTGCGCGCCGCCGCCCCCACGGTGTACAGAGGAGGAGTGCCCCTCCGGCAGCGCCCCGATGCGCCGCAGCCGCCGTCCGCGCCGCATCCTCCCGACCGCCGCCGCACCTGGCGGCCCGACCGCCGGGTGCTGACGGCGCTCACCCTTGCGCTGATCGTGCTGATCGCCGTGGTCGACATCCTCTCCCCGCCGGACATCCACCTCGGCCCGCTGCTGATCGTCGCCCCCGCCCTCACCGCCTCGTTCGCCGGGCCCCGGGCCACCGCCGGGATCGCCGTGCTGGCGTTTGCCGCCCTCACCGTGATCGGCACCGTCCGGGACAGCCTGACCAGCTCCAACATCCAGACCCAACTGGGAGCGCAACTGGTCGTCTCGGTACTGATCGTCGGACTGCGGGTGCTGCGCGAACGGCACGAGCGCGAACTGGCCCGGGTGCGCTCGGTGTCCGAGGCCGCCCAACGGGTCCTGCTGCGCCCGCTGCCGGAACGGATCGGGCCGCTGCACCTCGCCTCCGTCTACCTGGCCGCCGAGGCGGAGGCGCAGGTCGGCGGCGACCTGTACGCGGCCGCCCGCACCGCCACCGGCACCCGCCTGCTGGTCGGAGACGTGCGCGGCAAGGGCCTGTCCTCGCTCGGCGACGCGGCCCTGCTGCTGGGCGCCTTCCGCGCCGCCGCGCACCTGCACGCCGACCTGCCCGACCTGGCCGCCTACCTGGACGGCAGCGTCAGCTGGGACCTCGCCCAGCTCGCCGAACAGTCCCGGCAGGCGAGACTGCGCCGGCCATCCGCCACGGACGGCGCAGAGGAGTCCGGCGACTCCGGAGACTCCGGCGAGTCGTTCATCACCGCCGTCCTGCTCGACATCCCCGACGACGGCTCGCCGGTCCGCCTGATCGACTGCGGCCATCCGCCCCCGCTGCTGCTGCGCCCCGGCGGGATCACCGCCCTGGCCGCCCGCCATCCCGCCCCGCCGCTGGGCCTCGGCGAGCTCGCGCCCACGCGGTACGAGGTGGAGAGCTTCCCGTTCCGCGCCGGCGACCGGCTGCTGATCTACACCGACGGCGTGATCGAGGCCCGCGACGGCCGGCGGCGGTTCTACCCGCTCACCGAACGCGTCACCGCCTGGCGCGCCGAACGCCCCGCCGCGCTGCTCCACCACCTGCGCCGCGACCTGCTCGCCCACGTCGGCGGCCGGATGGACGACGACGCCGCCATGGTGGTGGTCGAGCGACTGCCGTGAGGGCGCGGCCGGCGGGCGACGGCTTTCAACTTTCAGATGACAGCTGACAGATTTCGAAATCTGTCAGCTGAAAGCTGTCACCCCGCGTCACCCCGCGTCACCCCACGCCACGCACGTACGCCGTCGTCGTGCTCAGCCGGGCGAAGCCGAGGCGCTGGAGGATGGGGCGGCTCTGATCGCTCGCGTCGACCTGGAGGTACTCGTAGCCGAGGTCGGCCGCGAGGCGGGCCCGGTGGGCGACGAGGGCCCGGTAGATGCCCCGGCCGCGCCAGTCGGGCGCGGTGCCGCCACCCCACAGCCCGGCGAACCCGGTGCCCGGGATCAGTTCCATCCGGGCGCCGCTGACCGGCCGGTCGCCGGCCATCGCGACGACCGCGACGACCGTCCCGGTGCCGTGTCCCAGCTGGTCGAGCATCCGCGCGCGCAGCCCCGGGTGCTCGACACCGAAGGCCTGTTCGTGGGCCTCCATCAGCAGGTCCACCCCGGCGGGGTCGGTCACCGGAACCAGCCGGACCCCTTCGGGCAGGACCACCCCGGTCGGCAGGTCCGCGATCCGGGCGATCATCAGCGCCTCGTCCGGCTCCGGGGTGAAACCGGCCGCGAGCAGTCGGGCGCCGAGGTCGGCGGGGTGGTCATGGGAGTAGGTCTTCCACTCGAACTCCAGGCCCAGCTCGGCGAAGTGGCGCACCTGTGCGGCGATCGCCACGTCCGCCCCGGCCTCGTCGAGGCCGGACCAGACCACGCCGTTCCAGCTGTGCTCCCGGCCCACCTGCCGGACCACCGCGCCGTCGCGCTCGATGCGGGTGCCGGGGTCGGGCGGCGCGTTGCGCCGGAGCCGGTCGTCGAACAGGGCGAGCACGTCGTCATGATCCATCCGCTCACTCCAACACGGCCCGGCCGCGCACGCCATAGGATTTCCGCGCCGCCGCCCGCGGGCGGCGGCCACCCCGGTCGAGCCGCTCACCGAGGAGGCCGCTCACCGCTGAGGCCAGGGGGCCGGGCACCGGCGATCGGCGCGCTACTGGGCCAGGTAGCCGCCGTCCACCGGCAGGACGACCCCGGTGACGAAGGACGCGTCGTCGGAGGCGAGGAAGAGGACGGCCGCCGCGACCTCCGCCGGATCGCCGAGGCGCCCCATGGGATGCCGCTTCCCGATCTCCGTGAGGTACTCGGCGCCGCCGGGCTCGTCGTACAGCCGGGCGACGCGTTCGGTGGTGATGGTGCCGGGGGCGACGGCGTTGACCCGGATGCCGCGGTCGGCCCACTCGACGGCGAGGTGCTTGGTGAGGCCGGAGGCGACGAACTTGGCGGGCCCGTACACCGCTTGGCCGCGCTGGCCGGCCTCGCCGGAGATGGAGGACAGGCAGACGACCGCACCGCCGGGCCGCTCCTGCGCGGTCATCGCCTCGATCGCGTACTTGCAGGTGAGGAACATGCCGCGGCCGTCCACCGCCATCACGTGGTCCCAGTCCTCGACGGTGGCCTCGGTGATCTCCATCAGCGGGATGATCCCGGCGTTGGCGACCAGGACGTCCAGCCGCCCGTGCCGCTCGACGGCGGCCGCCACCATCCGGCGGGCGTCCTCCTCCCGGGCCACGTCACCGACCACCGTGCTGACGGCGCCCGGGAACCGCTCGGCCAGCCGTTCCAGTCCGTCCCGGTCCACATCGGTGGCCACCACCGACGCGCCTTCACGGACGAACCGTTCCGCGACGGCCCGCCCGATGCCGCTGGCCGCGCCCGTCACCACACAGGAGCGGCCGGCCAGCCGCCCGCCCTCCACCACGCTCTCGCTCACCATGCGGCGGACTCTACCGACGGCGACGCCATCGGCCCACCCTCCGGCCGGAGACCGCCCCGGGCGACGTCGGCCCGGTTCACCCGGGATGACGTGCCGTCACCGCTGCGGCACGGGTCGGGAGTTCCCGTGCCGCGCGCACACCCGTCGCCGACGCCCGAGCGGCGGCCCGGGACCGTCGGTACGGTCC
>NZ_JBHUAF010000507.1:0-5003 GCF_042789895.1 Kitasatospora sp. NPDC056783 | reverse complement strand
AGGTGGGCCGGGGAGGTGGGGCTCAGGGGTGGGACTGACACGCGGCCGAGGTGACGTCCGACTCGCGGACGCCGAGCCGTGCTCCCTGGCCCCACAGGCGGTTCCGCAGGAGGCTCGCCGGGTCGGCGAACCACTGCCTGGCCGGTGCACCACGGTGGGGGTCGTGGTGGCGCGGGCCGTTCTGGGGGCGGCTCAAGCCGCCCGGGTCGCGACGGTCGGGTCGTGGTGCGTCCCCGAACGCGGCACGGCGGGCTCAGGCCGCCGGCAGTCCGCGCTTCAGGGCCCCGGCGATCTCCACCGCGCGACGGGTCTGGTGCCCGATCGCGGCGAGGGTGGCCTCGTCCACGGCCGCGTTGTCGATGGCGGCCTGCGGCGCCAGCTCGGCCACCTTGCGCAGACGCACCTCGGCTTCCGCCTTCTTCGCCGCCTCGGCGGCGGCGGTGGCGAGGGTGTGCACGCTCCCCGTGGAGGAGGAGTAGATGACGGCGACGTTCGTCATTCGGCCGTCCCTTCCTGGTCTCGATCCGGCGACTGCGGAAGAGGTTTCCGCAGTCACCGGAAGGGCGGCAATCGCGGTCGGACTACTCCGTCAGATGGGCCCGGACTCCGTCAGTTGCGAGTCCGGGAACCGGGGTGCGGCGCGGCCGGCCCGCGGGCACCCGCCCGGCCCGGTCGTTCTCGTCTGCGGGGACGACCGCTCCGGGAAGGGTCGTCCTCAGGCCCGGCCGAGCACCCGCTCGACGCTGATCTCCAGCACCACCCGGTCCGGGTTGACCCGCGGCTCGCGGTAGCGCTCGGCGTAGCGCCGCTCCGCCTCGGCGACCTGCTCGGGCTCGTCGCGGACCACCGCGACGCCCTCCAGGGTCGACCAGCGGGCGCCGTCCACCTGGCAGACCGCGACCCGCAGTCCCTCGGGCCCGGCCGCGGCGACGTTGCGGGCCTTGCGGCTGGTGCGGCTGGTGATCACCCGGGCGGTGCCCGTCTCCGGCTGGTACGTCACGCCCACCGGCACCACGTGCGGCGTGCCGTCCGGGCGGGTGGTGGTCAGCGTGGAGATGTGCCGTTCCCGCCAGAAGGCGAGGAAGGCGTCGTCGAGCTCGCGCGGGTCAAGGGCCATGGTCGCGATCGTACGGCCCCCGGGGAACGGGTGTTCCCCGGGGGCCGTACGGGCCGGGCGTCAGTGCCCGCGGGCGATCCACTCCGGCAGGGCCGGGGCCTCGGCGCCGATGGTGGTCGGGTCGCCGTGGCCGGTGCGCACCACGGTCTCGGCCGGGAGCGTCAGCAGCCGCTCGCGGATCGAGTCGATGATGGTCGGGAAGTGCGAGAACGACCGGCCGGTGGCACCCGGGCCGCCGTGGAACAGGGTGTCGCCGGTGAAGACGGTGCCCAGCTCGGGGGCGTACAGGCAGACCGCGCCCGGGGCGTGGCCCGGGGTGTGCAGCACGGTCAGCGCGGTGCCGGCCACCTCGATCCGCTGCCCGTCGGCCAGTTCGCCGTCCGGGAGGCGCTCGGGGTGGGTGAGCTTCCACAGCGGCAGGTCGTCCGGGTGCAGCAGGACCGGCGCACCGGTGCGGGCGGCGAGGGCCGGGGCCGCGTCGATGTGGTCGTTGTGCGCGTGGGTGGAGACGATCGCCAGCAGCCGGCGCCCGCCGAGCGCGGCCTCGATGGCCTCGGCGTCGTGGGCGGCGTCGATCACCACCGCCTCCTCGTCGTTCCCGACGATCCAGACGTTGTTCTCCACCTCCCAGCTGCCGCCGTCGAGGTCGAAGGTCCCGGCGGTGACCAGGCAGTCGACGCGCGCGGTCACAGGACCACCACCGAGCGCAGCACGTCGCCGCGGTGCATGCTCTCGAAGGCCTGCTCCACCTGGTCCAGCTCGATGGTCTCGGTGACGAAGGCACCGAGGTCCAGCCGGCCCTGGAGGTAGAGGTCGATCAGCATCGGGAAGTCCCGCGAGGGCAGGCAGTCGCCGTACCAGGAGGACTTCAGCGCGCCGCCGCGGCCGAAGACGTCGAGCAGCGGAAGCTCCAGCGTCATCTCCGGGGTGGGCACGCCGACCAGGACGACGGTGCCGGCCAGGTCGCGGGCGTAGAAGGCCTGCTTGTAGGTCTCCGGGCGGGCGACCGCGTCGATCACCACGTCCGCGCCGTTGCCGCCGGTCAGCTCGCGGATCGCCTCGACAGGGTCGGTGCCGCGGGAGTTGACGGTGTGGGTGGCGCCCAGCGTGCGGGCGGTCTCCAGCTTGCGGTCGTCGATGTCCACCGCGATGATCTTCGACGCCCCGGCCAGCCGGGAGCCCATCACGGCGGCGCCGCCGACACCGCCGCAGCCGATCACCGCGACCGTGTCGCCCCGGCCGACGTTGCCGGTGTTGATCGCGGCGCCCAGGCCCGCCATCACGCCGCAGCCCAGCAGGCCCGCGACGGCCGGCTCGGCCGCCGGGTCCACCTTGGTGCACTGGCCGGCCGCGACCAGGGTCTTCTCGGCGAACGCGCCGATGCCCAGCGCCGGGGACAGCTCGGTGCCGTCCAGCAGCGTCATCTTCTGCTTGGCGTTGTGGGTGTCGAAGCAGTACTGCGGACGGCCCCGCTTGCAGGCGCGACACTGTCCGCACACCGCGCGCCAGTTGAGGATCACGAAGTCACCGGGCTCGACCTCGGTGACGCCCTCGCCGACCGTCTCCACGATGCCCGCGGCCTCGTGGCCGAGCAGGAACGGGAACTCGTCGTTGATGCCGCCCTCCCGGTAGTGGAGGTCGGTGTGGCAGACACCACAAGCCTGGATCCGGACCACGGCCTCGCCCGGGCCTGGGTCCGGCACCACGATCGTGGCCACCTCCACGGGCGCGCCCTTGGCGCGCGCGATCACTGCCTTGACCTGCTGGGGCATCCGATTCCACCTCCGTCTGCCGGTGCGGCTCCGCACCGGTGTGACCTGCGACAAAACGACTGAAGACGAACTGCCCGTGAAGCGTATCCCCCACCCCGCCGACCACCGGTGAGGCCCATGGGTGGACCCGTCCCGGACCGGTGTGCTAGGGCGATTCCGTTCGAAGCACCGGGTCTCACGTGGCATGTGCCGTGCGGGTATCCGCCGGGGCTCGGCGACAACCCGGCGCGGTCCCGCCGATGGGGCGCACGATTGGCAATGCGCGCCCGTTCGTGCGCCTCGAAGTGCCTGGATCGCACCGGTGTTGGCTGGAAGTGCCGCAGACGGGCACCCCACCGCCCACGTACGGTCGTAGCAGAGACGGTCCACGCGACCACGCTCAGCACATCCGCCCCACCCGACGGCGTGTCACCGTGCGCCGCCCGCGCCGGGCGCGCACCGACCGTGCGCCCCCGCACATTTCGCGCCACGCCTCCCCCGCGGGAGCCCGACCGATCCCGGCCCGTGTCGAGCCGCCGGCCCGCCGCGTCACCCGTCCCCCCGCACCATCCCCGGATCCACCCCCCGTCGGGCCGCCCCCGCGGCCCACCGCCCTGGAGTCTGGAGTACGGATGTCCACCGAGAACAGTGCGACCAGCGCCGGCCCCGCCCCGCTCCCCCCGATGCACTGCCTGCGCCGGCTCGAACCCGGCCCGCCCCGCCTCGCCGCGCTGCCCACCGGCACGCCGGTCTGGCTGGTCAGCCGGCACGCCGACGTGCGCCAGGTGCTGACCGACCCGCGGCTGGGCCGAGCCACCCTGTACGCGCCGGACGCGCCGGCCATCAAGGTCACGCCCAGCATCATCGACGACCCGGACGGCATGCTGAACATCGACGGCACCGAGCACCAGCGGCTGCGCCGCACCGTGCAGCGGGCCTTCACCCCGCGCGCGATCGAGCGCTGGCGCCCCTGGGTCGCCTCGGTGGTCGAATCGCTGATCGACGAGCTGATCGACCACGGCTCCCCCGCCGACGTCATCGCCGCCTACACCCGCCCGCTGCCGGTCGCGGTGATCAGCCGGCTGATGGGCCTGGACAACGTGGACGGCAAGCGGCTCGGGCACTGGAGCGACCACGCGCTGTCCACCACCGCCTACACCACCGACGAGATCACCACCGCGATGGCCGAGTTCGCCGCCTTCGGCTCCGAGGTGATCGCCGAACGCCGCGCCGCCCCCGGCGACGACCTGGTCAGCAGCCTGCTCGCGGCCGCCGCCGAGGACGGCTCGATCACCGAGGGCCAGCTGGTCGTGCTGGTCATCGGCCTGGTCGTGGCCGGACACGAGACCACCATGACCAGTCTCGGCAACGCCCTGGTCTACCTGCTCCAGGACGGCCGCGAGGCCTGGCAGCGGCTCGCCTCCGACGAGGCCAGCGCCGCCGCGGCCACCGAGCAGATCCTGCGCGCCGTCCCGCTCAGCGACGCCAAGGAGCACCTGCCCGGGCTGCTGCGCCGCACCGTCGAGGACGTCGAGATCGGCGGCGTGGTCATCCCGGCCGGCAGTGTGGTCGCCGCCGACGCCCAGGCCGCCAACCACGACCCGTCGGTCTTCACCGGCGACCTGCGCACCGAGCTGTTCTCCCCGCTGGCCGCGCCCATGCTCACCTTCGGCGCCGGGCCGCACCACTGCCTGGGCGCGTGGCTGGCCCGGATGGAGATGGAGCTCGGCCTGCACCGGCTGGCCCGCCGGCTGCCCGCGCTGCGGATGGCCGACCCGGTCGAGCTGATCGACTGGCGGCGTGGCCTGGTCACCCGCAGCCCCAACGCCCTGCGGGTCAGCTGGTGACGGGCCGCGCGGACACCGAGCCGGTGATCGTCCGGGTCGACCGGGACCGCTGCATCGGCTCCGGGATGTGCGCCCTCAGCGTCCCCGACTCGCTGAGCCTCGGGGCCGACGGGCTGGCCGCTCCGCTGGCCGGATACGCCGACGGCGGAGCGGAGTTGACGGACGCCCTGAGTGAGGCGGTGGACTACTGCCCGGTCGAGGCGCTCAGCCTCCACTCGGCCCGCGGCGGCTACCGGATCGACCTCGGGGAGTGAGCCCCGCCCCGGTGGCGCCCACCGCGACGACCGC
>NZ_JBHUAF010000506.1:0-5013 GCF_042789895.1 Kitasatospora sp. NPDC056783 | reverse complement strand
CGTCAGCCCTCCCGGCCCGCCCTGGCCCCCGGTGGCCACGTGGCGCGGCGCCTCGGGCGGCTCGCGGTCGCGGCCAGCAGCGCGACGGTGAGCAGGGCGCTGATGGCGACCAGCACGGCGGCGGGGGAGGAGCGGTCAAGCAGCAGGCCGGCGACGAAGCTTCCGGCGGGCATGCCGGCGGTGAGCAGCGTCATGGTCGCCGCGATCACCCGGCCGCGCAGCGCGTCCGCGACCTGGCGGAAGACCAGCAGGTCGAGCATCACCCGCAGGGTCGGCACGCCCGCGCCGAACACGAACAGGGCGGCGAAGACGGTGGCCGCCCCGCCGGGCAGCAGCGGCGCCAGCGGGACCGGTACGGCGCTCCAGGCGACCGCCAGCAACAGCACGCCGGGCCCGGCCAGCCGGTGCAGCCGGGCGACCAGGGCGGCGCCGGCCAGCGCCCCCACCGCCTCGCCGGCCAGCGCCAGGCCGATCCCGGCGCTGCTGGTGCCGTGCTCGCGCAGCAGCACCATGACGGGCAGCAGCAGTGCGGCCCCGGCCAGGTTGAGCACCAGCAGGACGGCCAGCGCGCTCCGCAGCAGCGGGGAGGCGGCGAGGACGCGGAAGCCGGCCAGGGCGCTGTCCCTGGTGGGTCCGCCGGGGGCCGCGGACTCGTGCGGGCTGGGGAAGCGCACCGCGACGGCGGCGGTCACCGCGAACAGCGAGGCGAGGGCGGCCCCGAGGAAGGGGACCGCGTGGCCGAGCCCGAACAGGAATCCGGCCAGCGGCGGTCCGGCCAGTGAGGCCCCGCTCATCCGGGCCTCGTCCTGGGCCAGTGCCTGGGACAGCTGCTCCGGCGGGACCACCGAGCGCAGCGCGAGCAGCCGGACCGGGCCGCTGTAGGCGACGGTCGCACCGATCACGGCGGCGACCAGCAGGACGTGGACCAGGTTCACCGGACCGAACGCCAGGGCCGCCGGGACGCTGGCGAGGGCGAGCAGCCGGGCGGCGTCGGAGGCGATCAGCACCCGGCGGCGGTCCACCCGGTCGGCCACCGCGCCGCCGTGGATGCCCAGCAGCAGGGTGGTGACCATCTGCACGGCACCGAAGGCCCCGGCGGAGGTGGAGGAGCCGGTGAGCGCGAGGACCAGCAGGGGGAAGGCGGTGTCGCCGATCACCATGCCGAGGGTCGCGGAGGCCTGGCCGGCCCAGAGGGCCTGGAACCGCAGGTTGCGCCGCAGCGGTACGAGTGGTGACGGCGCTTCGGGCCGCTCCGCCGCTTTCGGTTCCGCTCCCGTTGCCGCGTCCGTTCCCGGTTCCGCCGCTTCCGCCGCTTCCGTCATTGCCGTCGTCTGGTCCGCCATGTGTCCGCCCCCATCGTTGCGACCGCCGTCAACATTCACGTTTGAGTGAATGGTGACGCAAGCATGATTGATAGCGCAAGAGTGAGCGCTCACCGGAGCGTGATTGCGTCCGGCGCGGCCGATCTGGAAGGGTGGCCCCGTGGTCGAGCAAGCACCGGAACCCGCCGACAGCGGCGAGCAGCAGCCCGTCACCTGGGTCAAGGAGCGCCAGGTGGCCGACGTCGCGGCGCTGAAGGCCCTGGCCGACCCGCTGCGCCTGGCCATCCTCGGCGCACTGCAGTCCGCCGAGGACCGCCCGCTGACGGCCAAGGAGATCGCCGCCGCGCTCGACGAGCCGCAGACCAAGCTCTACCGGCACATCAAGCAGCTGGAGAAGGCCGGACTGGTCCTGGTGGCCGGCACCCGGCTGGTCTCCGGCATCGTGGAGAGCCGCTACCGGGCCGCCCAGGCTTCGATCCGGCTGGCCCCGGGGATGTTCACCGCCGACTCGCCGGGCCGCTCCGACGCGTACGAGGCCATCGTGGCCGCGATGGACCGGGTGCGGGCCGACTTCCGCGTCAGGATCGCCGAGGGCCGGCTGGACTTCGGCCGGCCGACGGACGGCTCGGGCCGCCCGCCGTACGGACTGTTCGCGGACTTCGCGATGCGGCTCAGCCCTGAGCGGCTCGAACGGCTGCGCTCCCAGCTGGCCGAAATCTTCGACGAACTGAACGAAGAAGGTCCGAGCGCGAGCGAGGATGCGCTGGACGTGACCGCCTTTACTCTGCTCTACGGTCTCCGACCGGGCACGGAATCATAAATTCCGGGTCGGCTGTCGGTGCGGTGGGACACCATGTCCGGCATGTCCTACGAACTCCAGGCGCTGATAGGAACACAGGAGCTGCTGACGGTGGCGGCGGCGGAGGTTCCGGCGGCCCGGGTGGTGCCGTTGGCGCAGGGCCTGGCGCTGATCCCGGTCACCCCCGCGGTCCTCGCCGGGCTCCAGAGTGACGGCAGCGTGCGCAAGCCCGGCGGCGGGGCCGGGTTCGGCTGGCACTCGGACGGCTTCGAACTCCGGCTGGCCGCCTGGTCGAAGGCCGGCCCGATCGCCTGCGTCGAGGCCGAGTACTTCGGCGGCAGCGGCACCCAGCGCGCCGCCGTCTGGGTGGACGGCGAGGTCGCCCTCGGCCCGCTCACCATCGGCGAGTTCGAGCCCTCCCCGGACGAGGGAACCCCGATCTCCCGCGTCCTGCGACGGATCGGCGCGCGCACCGGGGAAGACCGGGCCGACGAGTTCGAGACGGTCGGCCTGGGGCGGCACCGCACCACCGCCGGCTGGGCGGAGCCCACCGACTGAGCCACCGCCCATCCACCCGGCCCCGCCGCCGTGGACGGCCCGCCGACGCGAACGGCCCCGCCCCCCTGGCCGGGGAGCGGGGCCGCGCCGTCGTCCGTCGGACCGGCCGACCTGGGTCAGCGGTAGTTCACGTACTGGATCGCGAAGTCCAGGTCCTTGCCCTTGAGCAGGGCCTGCACGGCCTGGAGGTCGTCGCGGCTCTTCGAGCTGACGCGCAGCTCGTCGCCCTGGACCTGCGCCTTGACGCCCTTCGGGCCCTCGTCGCGGATGATCTTCGCGACCTTCTTCGCGTCCTCGGTGGTAATGCCCTCCTTGACGTTGGCGAAGATCTTGTACTCCTTGCCGGAGAGCTGGGGCTCGTCGGCGTCCAGCGCCTTCAGCGACAGGCCCCGCTTGACGAACTTCGTCTGGAGGATGTCGAGGACGGCGCGCACGCGCTCCTCGCCGTTCGCCTTCATCTCGATCTTCTCGCCGGAGCGGCTGATCTCGGCGCCCACGTTCTTGAAGTCGAAACGCGTCGCGATCTCGCGGGAGGTCTGGTTGATCGCGTTGTCGACCTCCTGCCACTCGACCTTCGAGACGATGTCGAAACTGGAGTCGGCCATGGGTGTTGGTCTCCTTGATGCTCTGGCTTCACTGGCACGGCCCGCCCCACCGGGCGATCCGCGGTCCCAGCCTATCCAGCGCCACACCGGCCCCGCCCGTAGCGGCCGCCCCAGACTCCTTGATCATCGCGTGATCTATCGAGTGGCGGAGCACCCCCCGGGATCGGGTATGGTTTACCAAGTCGAACGGGGCGAACACCCCGGGAAACGAAATCCTGGCTGGTTGCCCGAGCGGCCAAAGGGAGCAGACTGTAAATCTGTCGCGCAAGCTACGCAGGTTCGAACCCTGCACCAGCCACAGGATAGAAAACAGCCTCTGATCTGCGGAAACGCAGATCAGAGGCTGTTTTGTTGTGCTCGAACAGTGATACTGATGAGTGGTTGTTTTGGGTGGTTTGTCTCACCTGATTCCACCCGGATCCCGCTGCTGACCAGCGCGTACGGACCAGCTGCGGACCAGGATCCGGGGCGGGCGACATCGGACGGTTCCGGTTGAGCCGCTTCGAGATCAGCTCGTTCGCGTACTCGACGGTGCCGTGCAGGTACCTCGCGTAGACCGGCAGCGGGACGGCCGCGCTGTGCCCCGCTCGCCGGGCGAGCCCGAAGAAGGCCCCCGTGTCGCCCCTGTCTCACTCGGTGCGACACGCGGAACACGGACAACCTGCTTAGGCGAGTCAAGAGAGTCGGGTTTCTCGTGTCTGTTGGACACCCTCCCCTAGCGTTGGTCCATGGCCCTGGACCCGGATGACTCTCGCCCCCCGTATCAGCAGGTCGGCAGCTCTCTGCGGGCCTCGATCCTCACCAAGAAGCCGGGCTTCGAGACCGGCGACAAGCTCCCCTCCGGCCCCGAGCTGGCCAAGCACTTCGGCGTGGCGCGCGGCACCGTGGACAAGGCCCTCGACCTGCTTCGCACCGAGGGGCTGATCGTGACCCGGCAGGGCAGCGGCTCCTTCGTGCGGGAGCGCACCTCCCGGCCGGTCGGGCTGCGGCCTCACCTCGAAGCGGCCTTCGAGCAGCAGCAGGTGACCCTCGACTTCGCTGGCTTCTCCAGCGAGACGCTGCACAACGCGCTACAGGAGCCGCTCGACAAGGTCCGCTCTGGGCGGCTGGCACCGGAGTCCATCACGGTTCGCCTGCTGCTGCCGGACGCCACGGCGCCGATGGCGGTGCCGGTCCTGGTCGACGGGCTCCAGGACGAGGCCGCCCTCCGACAGCACGCCCGCAACATCGCCTTGACGAACGCCGGCGGGATCGCGCACTCGGTGGAGATGCTGGCCGAGCTGGGCCTGGTCCAGAAGGCGAGCGTCCAGGTCAAGGTGCACAGGGCATCCAGCCTGTTCAAGCTGTACATCCTGAACCGGTCGGAGGCGTTCTTCGGCTTCTACCCGCTCCGCGAGCGCACCGTGACGATCGACGACACCGACCACACCTTCTACGACGTGACCGGCAAGGACACCACCCTGTTCCACCACGCCGCCGGCCCGGACGACGCCTCGCTCGGGTCGCAGTACGTCCAGCAGGCCCAGATGTGGTTCGACAGCGTGTGGAGCACGATTGCGTACGAGCGGCAGCCATGATCGCCACCTCTCAGCAACTCGCCGACGTGCTGCGGCCGGTGAAGCACATTCTCCTCGATTTCGACGGCCCGGTGTGCGCGGTCTTCGCTGGCCTTCCCGCTCCGGAAGTCGCGCGCCGACTCCGTGAGGGCCTGCTCGCCGCAGGCGAGCAG
>NZ_JBHUAF010000505.1:0-5013 GCF_042789895.1 Kitasatospora sp. NPDC056783 | reverse complement strand
GTTGTCGCCGTTGACGGATGCGGGGTGCCGTGGGCTATTCGCGGTGCAGGAACTCCGCCTTGACGCCCCGCCCGAGAGCGGGGAGCGCGCTGAGCCCCGCCACCACCGCGCCGGCGAGCGCGATGGCGGCGACGGCACCGAGCCCTCCGAGCGGGATCGCCCCGGACGTGCCTCCCGCACGTCCGTAGGCGCGGCCGACCAAGACGGCGAGGCCCAGGGCCAGGGTGATGCCGCTGCCGTACGGGATGAGCACCTGGAGGAGCTGGGCGCGCCGCATGGTGGGCAACGGGACGCCGACCACGGCCTGGAGGGCGACCTCGCGGCGGCGTTCGACCGCCCGGTCGATCGAGCCGACGGCGATGGCGGCGCAGGAGATTGTGAGGACGAGGACGGTTCCGAGCGTGAGCAGGGCGCGGAACAGGGGGAACTGGTACTGCGATTCGAGCGCGATGTCCGGGACGGAGACCGTCAGGCTCGGGTTGACCCGGGCGGCCGCCGCGTTGAGCGCCTCGAAGGTGGACCGCTCGCCGTCGGTGACGATCAGGTACGACGCGGCGGGCAATGCGGCGGCGGACAGGCCCGGTGTGCCGGGCGGCAGCATCATCTCGGCCGCCACCGGAGAACTGTCGGAGACCGCATTGCGGTCGGGGACCTCCAGGGTGCGGTTGGGTGCCGCCACAGTGAGGGGGCTGCCGGGGCCGGTCACCGGAGCCAGGGTCAGCGGTGTCCCGTTGTCGAGCCCGGCCGGCTGACCGGACCCGGCAAGCCAGTACGCGGTGCCCTCCTCGCAGGACTGCGGCGCCTGCCTGATGACCGAGGACAGCTCGGCGCAGCTGAGGACGACGGCGTTGTGGATGAGCGGGGGCGTCTGGACCACGCCGGCCGGTGCCGTGGAACCTCCACCCGGGACGCCTTGGGCGGGCGTCGCGGTGACGGGGGCCATCGGCGTCTGGAGACGGCGCACGGGGACGACGGAGCGTACACCGGGGACGTCGGCGAAGGTGGCGGCCGCCAGTGGCGTGCCGTCCGCGCTCGTCGCCGGCCCCTGGTACACGCCGGGGGCCATCACCTGGGCCCAGGACTCGGCGGCGGTGCGGGACTGGATCGCCGCGAACACCGACTGCCCGAACGCCCCCGCGAAGACCAGCAGGACCAGCCCGGAGACGACCCGGGTCGCGGCGGCGGCCTCGGCCTCCAGCCGACGGGCACCGAGCAGGACGGCGATCGACCGGGCCACTCGCCCGAGGAACACGCCGATGCTCCGGGCGATCAGCGGAGTGCCCGCCGCCAGGCCGACGAACACCAGCAGCAGCCCGGCGGCCATGGTGAGCAGCATCGAGGTGTTCGGGTCACCGCGCTCCGGCGGGGGGCTCATCGCCGCGTACCCGCTGACGGCGATGCCGAGCACCAGAGGCGCCAGCCGCCAGGGGGACGGGGCCTTCGGCACGGTGTCGGTGCGCCCGGCCCTCGTGGCGCTGGTGACCCGCCGGACCGCGACGGCCCCCACCGCGACGGCGAGCAGGGGAACGGCCAGCAGCAGCGCCGCGGTCTGCCACAGTGGGGGCTGGAGATCGGCGGAGTACCAGCCGTAGCCCGCGACGGTCCACCGGGAGGTGAACGGCAGCAGAGCCTCGAAGACGGCCAGGCCGGCGAGCGCACCCAGCGAGGCCACCACGGCACTCTCCCCGGCGTTCACCACCTGCGCCTGACGAGGCGTCACCCCGAGCAGGCGGAGCGCGGCCAGGCGCCGGTCCCGCGTGGCGGCGGAGAGCCTGGCACAGGAGGCGAGGAACAGCAGGACGGGGGTGAGGACGGCGATCACGCCGACGGCCAGGGTGATGGTGTTCTTGCGGGCGTCCGCGACCGCGCCGGCCTCGGCCACCACCGCCGGGCCGGTGGCGCCGTGTGCCAGCGGCCCGTACCCCGTGAACTGCTGGGTCGAGACACCCGGGGTGCTCCCGACGCCGACGTACGCGAGCAGTTCGTCCGGCTGCACCAGGCCGTCAGCGGTGATCGTCTCGGTGACCCGGCCGGGCAGCCGGTCGCGCAGCGCCTGGTTGCCCGGCTCGCCGTAGAGCGTGCGCAGCGCGGGCGAGAGCACCACCTCGCCCGGAGCGGGCAGACGGCTCAGGCCGGGCGGCGGGGCGTCGGCGGATGTGGCGACGAGCTGGCGTTGCAGGGGCCGCCCGTACCAGCTGTCCGCCACGCTTTCGCCGAGCAGGCCGCAGCCGGCCGCCGGGCGGTCGTCCGCCGCCGCGCAGATCACGGTCCGGGCGTCGGCCCGGTCCGCACGGTGCTGGAGCATGCCCGGGACGGCGATCGCCAGCAGGAGGACGACCACGCCGAGCGCCGTGCCGCCGGCCATCAGGGTGACCCGGGCCCAGCCCGAGCGGCCGTAGCCGCGCACCAGGCGCACGCCCAGGAGTAAGGGGTAGAGGCGGGCTCGCATCACACCCGCTCCTTCGTTCCGACCACCCGGCCGTTGCTCATCACGATCTCGCGGTCCGCGCAGGCCGCGACGCGGGCCTCGTGGGTCACGATGACCACGGCGGCGCCCTGCTCCCGGGCAGCGGTGGTCAGCGCGATCAGCACGCGCTCGCCGTTGACGGTGTCGAGCGCACCGGTGGGCTCGTCGGCGAAGACCACCTTCGGGCGGTGGATCAAGGCCCTTGCCACGGCGGCCCGTTGGGCCTGACCGCCGGAGATCTGGGACGGGCGCTTCGCGGCGAGGTCGGCGATCTCCAGCCGTCCGAGTGCCTCGGCCGCGTTCCGTGCGGCTTCCTTACGGGTCGCACCCGCGAGCCGCAGCGGCAGGGCCACGTTCTCCAGGACGGACAGTTCGGGGATCAACTCGCCCAGCTGGAACACGAAGCCGAAGTCCCGGCGACGCAGCGTGCTGCGGCCCGCCTCCGGCAGGTTGTCGAACCGCTCGCCGTCGAGGCGGACGCTACCGGCCTCCGGGGTGAGGATCCCCGCCAAGCAGTGCAGCAGCGTCGACTTCCCCGAGCCGCTCGACCCGGTCACGGCCACCACCTCCCGCGGGGCGACCGCGAACGAGACGCCGTCCAGCGCGCGGGTCGTGCCGAAACTGAGACGCAGATCGTCGGCCACCAGAAGATTCATTGCCTGCCCTCTCGCGAATTGACCGGTGAGGGGTGATCGTCTCATCCTGGGAAGGGAGTTGACCGAGCATATGTTCGTCGGGTGGTCGATTCGCGGAAGGCCCGTACAGGGTGAAACTGTCGGGTCAGGCGGGCCGGGTCGTGGTGGCGGCGAACGTCACGAACGCCTGCCAGGCGGCGGGGGAGACGGTGAGCTGGGGGCCGGTCTTGTCCTTGGAGTCACGGACGTGGACGGCGGCGGGGGTGTCGGCGACCTCGACGCACTGGGCGTCCTCGTTGGTGCTGTAACTGCTCTTGCGCCAGGCGACTTCGACGCACGCGGCGTCTTCGTTGGTGCTGTAGCTGCTCTTGAACCAGGCGAGTTCCATACCGTCCGACGGTACGCCAACGGCCCGCCGCCGGGAAGGCGGTGGGCCGTTGAGGGGAGGCTTTGCGGGGTCAGACCTCGGTGGTGGCGGCGAACTTCACGAACGCGTCCCACGCGGCCGGCTCGAAGGCCAGCTGGGGGCCGCTCTTGTCCTTGGAGTCACGGACGTGGACGGTGCCGGGGGTCTCGGCGACCTCGACGCAGTCGGCGTCCTCGTTGGTGCTGTAGCTGCTCTTGAACCACGTCAGCTCGGCCATGCCTACCGCTCTCCCAGAATCGCTTCGATCAAGGCCAGGGACTCCCTCAGCCCCAGGGCCTGGGCCCGGATACTGCTGTACCGTGCGGCCATATTACGGACTTCCACCGGGTCCGTGATCAGCCGATTGACGTGCTGCGCCGCGACGTAGCCGATCTGCGGCCGGTTGGGCGGGGTCAGCAGGGTGAACGAGCCGCCCATCCCCGCGTGGCTCATCCGGTCGAGCGGCATGACCTGGAGCTCGGGGCCCCTCATCTGGCCGATCTCCAGAAGGTGTTCGAGCTGCTCCTTGTGAACGTCCCACCCGCCCAGCGGGCGCCGAAGCACGCTCTCGCAGACCACCCACGACAGCACCGGTGTGGGCCACCGGGTCAGGATCCCCTTCCGGTCCATTCGCGCCGCCAGCCACTCGTCGATCTGCTCGGACGAAAGGATCGGCCGACGCATCTCGTACAAAGCGCGGATGTACGCCTCGGTCTGGAGCAGTCCCGGAATCACCATCGTGCCGTAGTGGTGGATCTCGATGGCCCGGTTCTCCTCCGACGTGAACGCCTTGGAGAAGGCCGGGTGCCGCTCACTCACCCGGATCTTCGCCTTCATCACGTCCTCCGCGATGACGATCAGGGCGCCACCGGCGTTGATGATCGGGTCCACCTTCGTCAGGTACTCGATCCTCGGGGTTCGCACCCCCCGCTCCATCGCGCCGATCTGGTCCTCGCTGTACCCGGTCAGCCGGGCCAGCTCCCGCTGCGTGATGCCGGCCCGCTCGCGGAAGTGCTTGATCAGCTTGCCCACCGCGCCGTAGAACTCCGAGACGCCGTCCGAGTTTTCCGCCGTCTCACCGTCATCGAACATCGTGCGCTCGACGCCAGTCATGTGTACCACCCGCCCTTGCGGCCGATTGATCCGGGCCGACCGACGCGCCGACCCGTCGTATCCGTACAAGCACTCTCCGTGCCTGTTGGATTGCTGGCCAGAGTACTTCCAGCCCGCCACGCTTTTCTCCCATGGCAACCGAAATCCCCCGCGACAACCCCCGCTCCCACACCACCACCCTCACCGCCTCCCCCAAGGGCGCGGCCATCTGTCGACGTCTGGCGAGGCGTCAACTCACGGACTGGGAACTGCACTCCACCCACACCGAGCGCTACCACGGCGCGCTCCTGATCGTCGCAGACGTTGACTTAACTTGGCGGCGCGTTTCCGCAGGTCAGGTGACGTTCTTCCATGCGCATCGTTGGAATTTCCATGGTTGTTCAAGACGACGA
>NZ_JBHUAF010000504.1:0-5019 GCF_042789895.1 Kitasatospora sp. NPDC056783 | reverse complement strand
CGGGCAAGGAGGTGGGCCCCTCCTGCCCGAAGGCGGGCAAGGAGGTGGGCCCCTCCTGCCCGAAGGCGGGCAAGGAGGTGGGCCCCTCCTGCCCGGCGGCGGGCAAGGAGGGAGGATGTACCGCACCGGCGACTTGGTGCGCTGGACGCCCGCCGGCGACCTGGAGTTCGTCGGCCGCGCGGACGACCAGGTCAAGCTGCGCGGCTTCCGGATCGAACTCGGCGAGGTGGAGGCCGCGTTCGCCGCCCACCCGGCGGTCGGCCAGGTCTGCGTGGCCGTCCGCCAGGACCAGCCCGGCGACAAGCGCCTGGTCGCGTACGTCACCGGCGAGGTCGGGGCCGAGGAACTGCGCGGCTTCGTCGCCGACCGGCTGCCCGGCTCCATGCTGCCGGCCGCGATCGTCGTCCTCGACGAGCTGCCGGTGAACCCCAACGGCAAGGTGGACCGCAAGGCGCTGCCCGCGCCCGACTACCGCGGCGCCGACGGCGGGCGCGAGCCGCGCACCGCCACCGAGCGGGCCCTTTGCGAACTCTTCGCCGACGTCCTCGGGTTGGCACGGATCGGCATCGACGACAGCTTCTTCGACCGCGGCGGGGACTCGCTGCTCGCCACCCGGCTGGTCAGCCGCATCCGCGCCGCCCTGGGCGCCGAGCCGCCGATCCGCGCGCTCTTCGAACACCCGACGGTCGCCGCCCTCGCCGCCGCGCTGCCCGAGTCCGCGACGGCCCGTCCGGTCCTGCGGCCCGCCGAGCGGCCCGAGCGCGTTCCGCTCTCCCCCGCCCAGCAACGCCTGTGGTTCATCGAGCAGTTCGAGGGACCGAGCGCGCTCTACAACACCCCCGTCGCGGTCCGGCTGACCGGCGCCGTCGACCTGCCCGCCCTGGAGCTGGCCGTGCGGGACGTGGTGGCGCGACACGAGGTGCTGCGCACCGTCTTCCCGACCGTGGACGGCCGTCCGCACCAACTGGTCACCGGCAACACCGAATCGGCGCTCCGGCGAATACCGGTGGCCGACGAGACGGAGCTGCGGACCGCGCTGCTCACGGCCGGGGCGGAGGTCTTCGACCTCGCCCGCGACCTGCCGGTGCGCGCCACCCTGCTGTCCCTGCCGGACGACGAGCACGTCCTGCTGCTGCTGTTGCACCACATCGCCGGCGACGGCTGGTCGGTCGCCCCGCTCTTCCGCGACCTCGCCGAGGCGTACCGGGCCCGGCTGGCCGACACCGGACCGCAGTGGGAGCCGCTGCCGGTGCAGTACGCCGACTACACCCTCTGGCAGCGTGAACTGCTCGGCACCGACGAGCGGCCCAGCGCCCTGCTCACCGATCAACTCGCCTACTGGCGCGCGGCCCTGGCCGACGCCCCGGAGGAACTGGCCCTCCCCTACGACCGCCCGCGCCCGGCCGCGCCGGGGCATCGTGGCGGCCTGGTGGAGATCCCCGTGGACGCCGAACTGCACGGCGCGCTCACCGCGTTGGCCTCCGAGCGGAACGCCAGTCTGTTCATGGCCCTGCAAGCCGCCGTCGCCACCCTCTACACCCGCCTCGGCGCCGGCACCGACCTGCCCATCGGCACCCCCGTCGCCGGACGCACCGACGAAGCCCTCGACGACCTGGTCGGCTTCTTCGTCAACACCCTCGTCCTGCGCACCGACACCAGCGGCGACCCCACCTTCCGCGAACTCCTCGACCGGGTCCGCCGCACCGACCTCGACGCCTACGACCACCAGGACATCCCCTTCGAGCGCCTGGTCGAACACCTCAACCCCACCCGCACCCCCGCCCGCCACCCGCTCTTCCAGACCCTGGTGGCACTGGAGAGCCGGGCACCGGTGCCCGCCGCCTTCGGCGACCTGGGCTGCGCGGAGCACCTCTTCGAGCTGGACGTGGCCAAGTTCGACCTGTCCTTCCGGTTCACCGAGCAGGGCCCCCGGGCGGGCCTGACGGTGGCGGTCGAGTACGCGGTCGACCTCTTCGACCACGCCACCGCCGTCTCCCTCGCCGAGCGGCTGGTGCGCGTCCTGCGCGCCGTCGCGGCCGACCCGGAAACCCCGATCGGCGCCATCGAGATCCTCGACCCGGCCGAACGCGAACGACTGCTCACCGGCTGGAACGACACCGCCGCGCCCGTTCCGGACGCCACCCTGCCCGAGCTGTTCGAGGCCCAGGCCGCCGCCACCCCCGGCGCGACCGCCGTGGTCTGCGGCTCCGAGCGGCTGGACTACGCCGAACTGGACTCCCGGGCCGAGCACTTGGCGGCCCATCTGGCCCGGACCGGAGTCGGCCCGGACACCCCGGTGGTGCTGCTGATGAACCGCTCCGCCGACCTGCTGACGGCGATCCTCGCGGTGGGCAAGGCGGGCGGCTGCTACGTCCCGCTGGACGACCGGCACCCGGCCGCGCGGCTGCGCGCGATCACCGCCGGGACGGGCGCGGCGCTCGTCGTGGTCGACGACGCGCACCGGGACCACCCGCTGGCCACCGGCGCCCCCTGCCCGGTCCTGCCGCTCACCGCGGGCTGGTTCGACGGTCCGCGCGAGCGGCGCGCCGAGCGGGCCGCGCCCCACCCGGAGCAGCTCGCGTACCTGATGTTCACCTCCGGCTCCACCGGGGAGCCCAAGGGCATCGCGATCACCCACCGGGACGTGGTGCAGCTCGCCACCGACCCGTGCTGGCACCGCGAGGAGGGCCTGCGGGTGCTGTTCCACGCGCCGCACGCCTTCGACGCCTCGACCTACGAGATCTGGGTGCCGCTGCTCTCCGGCGGCCGGGTGGTCGTGGCGCCGCCGGGCGACCTGGACGCGGCAGCCATCCGCGAGCTGGTGCGGGTCCACGCGCTCACCCACGTGCACGTCACCGCCGGCCTGTTCCGGGTCATCGCGGAGGAGGACCCGGGCATCTTCTCCGGGGTGCGCGAGGTGCTGACCGGCGGGGACGTGGTCTCCGCCCCGGCCGTGCGGCGGGTGCTGGAGGCCGTCCCGGGCATCGCGGTGCGCGCGCTCTACGGGCCGACCGAGACCACCCTGTGCGCGACCCAGTACCCGATGCCGGTCGCCTCGGCCGTACCGGGGACGGTGCCGATCGGGCGCCCGCTGGCCAACACCCGGCTGTACGTGCTGGACGCCGGGCTGCGGCCGGTGCCCGCCGGGGTCGCGGGCGAGCTGTACATCGCCGGCGCCGGCCTGGCCCGCGGCTACCTCGGCCGCCCGGACCTGACCGCCGAACGCTTCGTGGCCTGCCCCTTCGGCGAGCCCGGCGCCCGGATGTACCGCACCGGGGACCTGGTGCGCTGGACGGCCGACGGCGTGCTGGAGTTCCTCGGCCGGGCCGACGACCAGGTGAAGATCCGCGGCTTCCGGATCGAACTCGGCGAGGTGGAGGCCGCGTTCACCGCCCACGAGAACGTCGGCCAGGCGCTCGCGGTGGTCCGCGAGGACCAGCCCGGCGACAAGCGGCTGGTGGTGTACGCCACCGGCAAGGCCACGGCCGGCGAACTGCGCGCCTTCGTCGCGGACCGCCTGGCCGGCTACCTGCTGCCGGCCGCCGTCGTCGTCCTGGACAGCCTCCCGGTGACCGCCAACGGCAAGGTCGACCGCCGGGCCCTGCCCGCACCCGAGTACGCCCGGGCGGTCGAGGGCCGTGCCCCGCGCACCGAGCGGGAGCGGGCGCTGTGCGCCCTGTTCGCCGAGGTGCTGGGCGTGCCGGCGGTCAGCATCGACGACCGGTTCTTCGACCTCGGCGGGCACTCCCTGCTCGCCACCCGGCTGGTCAGCCGCATCCGCGCCGCGCTCGGCGCGGAGCTGCCGATCCGCGCGCTGTTCGACGCGCCCACGGTCGCGGCCCTCGCCGCCGTGCTGCCCGGCGACGAGCAGGCGCCCGCGCCGAAGAAGGCCCGCCCGGCCCTGCGGCCGATGCGCCGCCCGGGCGCCGGCCCCTCCTGACCGGCGGCGGAGCGCGGGCCGTCCGGCGGAGGACGGCCCGCCCCGGCCCTGCCCGTCACCGCAGCACCCGTCACCGCAGCAGCCATCACCACAGCAGCAGCACGTCGCCAGTCGGAGGCAGACCTTGATCCCGTTGTCGTTCGCCCAGCAGCGGCTCTGGTTCATCGAGCAGTTCGAGGGCCCGAGCGCCCTCTACAACACTCCGTTCGCCCTGCGGCTGACCGGCGAGCTCGACCCCGCCGCCCTCGGCGGCGCGCTGGGGGACGTGGTGGACCGGCACGAGGTGCTGCGCACCGTCTTCCCCACCACCGACGGCCGGCCCCACCAGCACGTCCTCGCCGAGGGCCGCCCGGAGCTGCGCCGCGTCCCGGTGGCCGACGAGACCGAGCTGCGCGAGCGGCTGCGCGCGGACGCCGGGCAGGTCTTCGACCTCGCCTCGGACCTCCCGCTCCGGGCCTGGCTGTACGCCCTCCCCCGGCCTGGCGAGCACGTCCTGCTGCTGCTGACGCACCACATCGCCAGTGACGGATGGTCCCTCGCCCCGCTCTTCCGCGACCTCGCCGAGGCGTACCGGGCCCGGCTGGCCGGCACCGGACCGCGGTGGGAGCCGTTGCCGGTGCAGTACGCCGACTACACCCTCTGGCAGCGCGAGCTGCTCGGCGAGGAGGACGACCCGGAGAGTCTGGTGTCCGAGCAACTCGCCTACTGGGCGAAGGAGTTGTCCGGCCTGCCGGAAGAGCCGGCGCTGCCCTGCGACCGGCCGCGACCGGCCCGGCCGAGCCGTCGCGGCGGCGCCGTCGAGTTCGAGCTGGACGCCGAACTGCACGGCGCGCTCACCGCGTTGGCCTCCGAGCGGAACGCCAGTCTGTTCATGGCCCTGCAAGCCGCCGTCGCCACCCTCTACACCCGCCTCGGCGCCGGCACCGACCTGCCGATCGGCACCCCCGTCGCCGGACGCACCGACGAAGCCCTCGACGACCTGGTCGGCTTCTTCGTCAACACCCTCGTCCTGCGCACCGACACCAGCGGCGACCCCACCTTCCGCGAACTCCTCGACCGGGTCCGCCGCACCGACCTCG
>NZ_JBHUAF010000503.1:0-5026 GCF_042789895.1 Kitasatospora sp. NPDC056783 | reverse complement strand
CGCGAGCTCGCGGCCCGCCCCGAGGTGGCCGCCTACAACTACTACGGCCCCACCGAGTGCACCGTCGACGCGCTCGCCTGCCGGATCGACGGCGGGGACCGGCCACTGGTCGGCCGCCCGCTGCCCAACGTCCGCGCCTACGTCCTGGACGGCCGGCTCCAGCCGGTGCCGCCCGGGGTGAGCGGCGAACTCCACCTGGCCGGCGCGCAGGTCGCCCGCGGCTACGCCGGCCGCCCGGGCCTGACCGCCGCCCGCTTCACCGCGGACCCGTACGGGCCGCCCGGCACCCGGATGTACCGCACCGGCGACCTGGCCCGCTGGACCGCCGACGGGCGCCTGGAGTACCTCGGGCGCGCCGACGACCAGGTCAAGGTGCGCGGCCACCGGATCGAACCCGGCGAGATCGAGGCGGCCCTGCTCGACCTGCCGGAGGTCGCCGCGGCCGCCGTCGTCGCCGTCCCCGACGCCCACGGGCACCACCGGCTGGCCGCCTACCTGGCCTTCGCCGAGGGCGCCGCCCGCCCCGCCGCCGACCTGCGCGCGGCGCTGCGCCGGGTGCTGCCCGACCACCTGGTGCCGTCGTCCTTCACCGTGCTCGACGCGCTGCCGCTGACCACCAGCGGCAAGCTGGACCGCCGCGCCCTGCCGGCCCCCGAAGTCGACGTCCGGGCAGGGGAGTTCGTCGCCCCGCGGACTCCCGAGGAGGAGGCCCTCGCGGCCATCTGGGCCGAGGTGCTGGGAGTGCCCCGGGTCGGTGTCACCGACAACTTCTTCGAGCTCGGCGGCGACTCGATCCTGAGCATCCAGGCCGTCTCCCGGGCCCGCGCGGCGGGTCTGCGGATCGGCTCCCAGGACGTCTTCCGCCACCAGACCGTCGCCGACCTGGCCGCCGCGGCCCGCACCGCCGAGGCGCCCGCCGCCCCCGAACCGCGCCACCAGGACGGGCCCGCCCCGCTCACCCCCGTCCAGGAGTGGTTCTTCGCCGCCCACGGCCCGCTGCGGCACTTCACCATGTCGCTGCTGCTCGACCTGCCGCACGGGCTGGACGAACCGGCCCTGGAGAGCGCGCTGGGCGCGGTGGTGGCCGCCCACCCGGCGCTGCGCACCCGCTACACCCGCACCGGGGCCGACTGGCACCAGGAACCGGTCGCCGACGCGGGGCGGCTGCTGCACCGACTCGACGCCGGCGGCGACCGCGAGCGCGCCGCCGAGGCCGCCCGCGCCGAACTGGACCCGGCCGTCGGCACCCTGCTGCGCGCCGTCCTGTTCCGCACCGAGGGCGCCGAGGGCACCGAGAGCGCCGAGGGCGCCGAGACCCGGCCCCAGCTGTTCCTGACCGCCCACCACCTCGCCGTGGACAGCGTCTCCTGGCGCGTGCTGCTCGCCGACCTGGCGCAGGCCTACCGGCAGGCCGCGGCGGGCGAGGCCCCCGCCCTGGAGCCCGAGCCCACCGCGTTCACCGACTGGGCCCACCGGCTCGCCGAGTCGGTCCGGACCGGGGCCCTGGACGAGGACCTGGCGTACTGGACCGCCGAGACCCGCGCCCCCGTCGAGCCGCTGCCCGTCGACCTCCCCGGCACGCCCACCGCCGGCTCGGTGCGCACCCTGCGCGGCCGGCTGGACCGGGCCACCACCGAGGCGCTGCTGCGCAAGGTCCCCGAGGTCTACCGCACCCAGGTCAACGACGTGCTGCTCAGCGCGCTGGGCCGGGCCCTCGCCGACTGGACCGGCACGGGGAGGGTCACCGTCGCCCTGGAGGGCCACGGCCGCGAGGAACTGTTCGACGGCTTCGACCTCTCCCGGACCGTCGGCTGGTTCACCACCCAGTACCCCGTCACCCTCACCCCGGTCGGCCCGGCCGAAGCCCCGGACTGGGCCGCCACCCTCAAGCAGGTCAAGGAGCGGCTGCGCGCCGTGCCCCGGCGCGGCCTCGGTTACGAGGCCCTCGCCCGGCTCGGCTCGCCCGCCCCCGGCGCCGAGGCCCTGCGGGACGTCCCGCTGCCCCAGGTCAGCTTCAACTACCACGGTCAGTGGAGCGCGCCCGAGGGCGGCGACTTCGCCCCCGCCGGGGAGGCCCCCGGCCGGGACCTCGCCCCGGACGAGCCGGTGGACCACCTGCTGGACGTCGCCGCGGTCGTCGCCGACGGCGAGCTGGAACTCACCTGGCACTACAGCGACCAGGTCCACCGGGAGGACACCGTACGGGAGTTGGCCGAGGCCGTGACCGCCGCGCTGCGCGCCGTCGTCGCGCACTGCGCCCGCCCCGGCGCCGGCGGCCGCACCCCCTCCGACTTCCCGCTGGCCGGCCTCGACCAGGCCGCGCTGGACCGCCTGGTCGGCGACGGCCGGGAGGTCGCGGACCTGCTGCCGCTCACCCCGCTCCAGGAGGGCATGCTCTTCCACCGCCTGGTCGGCGGCCCGGACGACGTCTACCTGGACCAGGCCGCCCTGCTGCTGGACGGCGTCGCCGACCCGCAGGCCCTCGCCCTGGCCTGGCAGCGGGTCGCCGACCACACCCCGGCGCTGCGCACCTCGGTGGTCTGGGAGGACGTCCCCGCCCCGCTCCAGGTGGTGCGCCGGGGCGTCCGGCTGCCGGTCACCCACCTCGACCTGCGGGCCGTCGACCCGGCCGAGCGGGCCGAGCGGCTGGCCGAACTGAGCGCCGAGGACCTCGCCCGGGGCCTGGACATCGCCAGCGCCCCGCTCACCCGGCTCACCCTGGTCCGGCTGCCCGAGGCCCGGCTCCAACTGCTGTGGACCTCCCACCACCTGATCCTGGACGGCTGGAGCCTCGCCCAGGTGCTCAGCGACGTGTTCGAGGAGTACGCGGCGCTCACCACCGGCGGCGCGCCCACCCCCGCGGTGCGCCGGCCCTTCGCCGACTACGTGCGCTGGCTGACCGAGCAGGACGCCGAGGCCGCCCGCGCCCACTGGCGGTCCGTCCTGGACGGCTTCGCCACCGCCACCCCGCTGCCCGTCGACCGGGTCCGGCGCGAGGCCCACCGCGCCCGCTCGGCCGGCACCCACACCGCCGCCCTGTCCGAGCGGGTCTCCGAACAACTCGCCCGCACCGCCCGGCGGTCCGGGCTGACCCTCGGCACCGTGGTGCAGGGCGCCTGGGCGCTTCTGCTGTCCCGCTACAGCGGCGAGCCGGACGTCCTGTTCGGCACCACCGTCTCCGGGCGGCCGGAGGAACTGCCCGGCGTCGAGTCGATGATCGGGATGTTCATCAACACCCTGCCGACCAGGGTCCGGGTGGACGGCGCCCGCACCGCCGCCGACTGGCTGCGGGAGCTCCAGGAGGCCCAGGCGCAGGCCCGCCGCCACTCGGCGGTCTCGCTCGCCGAACTCACCGGGTTCAGCGACGTCCCGTCCGGCAGCGCGCTGTTCGACAGCATCGTCGCCTTCGAGAACTACCCCTTCGACGACGCCCGCGCCGCCGGAACCGGAGTGCGCCTGGTGGAGGTCTCCTCCCGGGACGCCACCAGCTTCCCGCTCGTGCTGCGCGCCTACCAGGGCGGGCAGCTCGGCTTCGACCTCGCCTACGACCCCGAGCTGTTCGACGCCGCCACCGTCCGCGCCCTCGCCGAGCGGCTCTGCCTGCTGCTCACCGAGCTGGCCGCTGGAGCGGACCGCCCGCTGCGCGCCCTGGCCTGGACCACCGCCGAGGAGCGGCGCCGGCTGCTGGTCGACGGGAACGGCACCGCCCAGGGCCGGCCCGAGCGCACCCTGGTCGAACTGTTCGAGGCGCAGGCCGCCCGCACCCCGTACGCCGAGGCCGTCACCTGCGGCGAGGAGGGCCTCGACTACGCGGAGCTGGACGCCCGGGCCGACCGGCTCGCCCACCGGCTGGCCGAGTTCGGCGCCGGGCCCGAGCGGTACGTCGCCCTCGCGCTGCCGCGCACCGCCGAGCTGGTGGTGGCCGTCCTCGCCGTCCTCAAGACCGGCGCGGCCTACCTGCCACTGGACCCGGGCCTGCCCGCCGAACGCCGCGAGGAACTGCTGCGCGACGCCGCCCCGGTGGCCCTGGTCACCCAGGAGGAGCCGGCCGGCGTGGGCGTCCCCGTCCTCGCCCTGGCCGACCCCGGGGTGCGCGCCGACCTGGCCCGCCGCCCGGCCGGCCCGCTCGGCCCCGACCGGCGCCCGCTGCCGGACAGCCCCGCCTACGCCATCTTCACCTCGGGCTCGACCGGCCGCCCCAAGGGCGTGGTGGTGCCGCACGCCAACGTGGTGCGGCTGTTCGAGCAGACCCGGGAGCGGTTCGGCTTCGGCGCCGAGGACGTCTGGACGCTGTTCCACTCCTACACCTTCGACTTCTCGGTCTGGGAGCTGTGGGGCCCGCTGCTGCACGGCGGCCGGCTCGTGGTGGTGTCCGAGTCCACCGCCCGCTCCCCGGAGGACTTCCTGCGGCTGCTCGCCGAGGAGGAGGTCACCGTCCTCAACCAGACCCCCTCCGCGTTCCACCAGCTGGCCCGCGCCGACGCCGAACACCCGGAGCTGTCCGGCAGGTTGGCGCTGCGCACGGTGGTCTTCGGCGGTGAGGCGCTGGACGTCACCCGGCTCGCCGACTGGTACCGGCGCCACCCCGAGGACGCGCCGCGCCTGGTGAACATGTACGGCATCACCGAGACCACCGTGCACGTCACCCACATCGAGCTGGACCGCGCGACCGCCGCCGACGCGGGCCCCGGCCCCGGCCCGATCGGCACCGGCATCGCCGACCTGCGGGTGTACCTGCTCGACGGCGACCTCGCCCCGGTGCCCCCGGGCGCCGTCGGCGAACTGTACGTGGCCGGCGAGGGCCTGGCCCGCGGCTACCTCAACCGGCCCGGCCTGACCGCCACCCGCTTCCTCGCCGACCCGTTCGGCACCCCCGGCACCCGGATGTACCGCACCGGCGACCGGGCCCGCCGGCAGGCCGACGGCACCCTGCGCTACCTGGGCCGCGCTGACCAGCAGGTCAAGATCCGCGGCTACCGGATCGAACCCGGCGAGATCGAGGCCGCCCTCCAGAGCCACCCGGGCG
>NZ_JBHUAF010000502.1:0-5037 GCF_042789895.1 Kitasatospora sp. NPDC056783 | reverse complement strand
GGGGGGACCCTGTGGGAGAGTAGGACGCCGCCGAACAATTATTGTGAATGAACCCCCATCCGGTTTCCGGATGGGGGTTCTTCGCGTTTCCGGGGAAAACCCGGATCCGAGTGGATCGCCAGAACGGCCGCGTCAGGCGCGATCAGGGCGCCGGGACGCTCGCTTCCCCGCCTGTCCCTTGTCTACGCCCGTAGCACCCCTTCACGGCCCTCCTGAAGGGCCGTGAGACCTCATTCGGACCGTCAATCCCCGGGCTTGCTGCTGGTGATGACGGCGAAGACGGCTCCGTGCGGGTCGACCAGCTGGGCCAGCCGGCCGACGCCGTGGACGTCCATGGCCGGGATGCGGACGGTCGCGCCGAGCGTGGCGGCGATGGCGAGGCTGGCGTCGGCGTTCGGGACCTCGAAGTAGGGGAGCCAGTGCGAGGTGGTGCCTCGGGCGGTGTGTTCGGGGCCGAGCTGCATGATGCCGCCGTGGGCGTCGTCGGTGCCGCCGCCGGCCGGGGTGAGGACGGTGTACATCACCTCGCCGAGCGGGACGTCCTGCTCCTGCCAGTCGAAGACGGCGCGGTAGAAGGACTTGGCGCGCTCGGCGTCGATGCTGTAGCACTCGGTCCAGCAGAGGCTGCCCTCCTCGGTGACGAGGTCCAGGCCGCGGGTGTCACGCGGCTGCCAGACGGCGAAGTCGGCGCCGGTCGGGTCGGTGTAGCCGGCCAGCCGGCCGGCGGTGAAGACGTCGAAGGGGGCGAACCGGACCCGGCCGCCGGCCTGTTCGACCAGGGCCGTGGTGCGGTCGGCGTCCACGGTGGCGAAGTAGAGCGTCCAGCCGGGTGAGGCGTCCTCGTCGGGGAGCGGGCCGAGGGCGGCGACGGTCCGGCCGTCGAGTTGGAAGAAGCCGTACCCGCCGGCCTCGGGACCGGCCGAGTCGAAGGTCCAGCCGAACAGCGCGGTGTAGAAGTCGACGGACGTCCGGGAGTCCGGGCTGCTCAGGTCGAGCCAGACCGGGGAGCCGGGGCGGAAGTCGGTGTTGAGCATGGCGGCACTGCTCCTCGGACGGGGCCCGGGCGGGCGCGGTCGACGACGGGTCCCCCTCGGTGCCTCCCAGCCTGGCACCTCGGCGGGGGCGGTGCACGGCAGGGGCCGCGGCCGCCGGGCGGGTGGACCTGTCGGGGACGGGCGGTACGGTGCGTAGCGGAATGTTCCACCCGTACCGGTCGAAGGGGGTCCGGTGAGCAGGCAGACGGCGCAGTCCGGACAGCAGGTGCCACGCCAACTGGCGCAGGTCGAGGGCGTGCTGGAGCGGATCACCTACGCCAACGAGGAGACCGGCTACACGGTGGCCCGGGTGGACACCGGCCGGGGCGCGAACGACCTGCTGACGGTGGTGGGCGCGTTGCTGGGGGCGCAGGTCGGCGAGTCGCTGCGGCTGCACGGGCGCTGGGGCTCGCACCCGCAGTACGGGCGGCAGTTCACGGTGGAGAACTACACCACGGTGCTGCCCGCCACCGTCCAGGGCATCCAGCGGTACCTGGGCTCGGGGCTGATCAAGGGGATCGGGCCTCGGTTCGCCGAGCGGATCGTGGAGCGCTTCGGGGTGGACACCCTGGAGGTGATCGAGAACGAGCCGGGCCGGCTGATCGAGGTGCCGGGGCTGGGGCCGAAGCGGACGAAGAAGATCGCGGCGGCCTGGGAGGAGCAGAAGGCCATCAAGGAGGTGATGGTCTTCCTCCAGGGGGTCGGGGTGTCCACCTCGCTGGCTGTGCGAATCTACAAGCAGTACGGCGACGCTTCCATCGGGGTGGTGCGGAACGAGCCCTACCGGCTGGCGTCGGACGTGTGGGGCATCGGCTTCCTGACGGCGGACCGGATCGCCCAGGCGGTGGGCATCCCGCACGACAGCCCGGAGCGGGTGAAGGCCGGTCTCCAGTACGCGCTGTCGCAGAGCACCGACCAGGGGCACTGCTTCCTGCCGGAGGAGCGGCTGATCGCGGACGGGGTGAAGCTGCTCCAGGTGGACGTCGGGCTGGTGATCGACTGCCTGGCGGAGCTGGTGGCGGCCGAGGGCGTGGTGCGCGAGGCGGTCCCGGGGGAGGGCGGCGAGCCGGTGACCGCCGTGTACCTGGTGCCGTTCCACCGTGCGGAGATCTCGGTCTCCAACCAGCTGCTGCGGCTGCTGCGTTCGGAGGAGGACCGGATGCCGTGGTTCGGGAGCGTGGACTGGCCGGTCGCGCTGGAGTGGCTGGCGAAGCGGACCGGGGCCGAGCTGGCGCCGGAGCAGGAGCAGTCGGTGCGGCTGGCGCTGACCGAGAAGGTCGCGGTGCTGACGGGCGGTCCGGGCTGCGGCAAGTCGTTCACGGTGAAGTCGATCGTCACGCTGGCGCTGGCGAAGCGGGCGAAGGTGGTGCTGGCGGCGCCGACCGGCCGGGCGGCGAAGCGGCTGGCGGAGCTGACCGGGATGGAGGCCTCGACGGTGCACCGGCTGCTGGAGCTGAAGCCGGGCGGGGACGCCGCGTACGACCGGGACCGGCCGCTGGACGCGGACCTGGTGGTGGTCGACGAGGCCTCCATGCTGGATCTGATTCTGGCGAACAAGCTGGTCAAGGCGGTGCCGATGGGCGCCCACCTGCTGTTCGTGGGGGACGTGGACCAGCTGCCCTCGGTCGGTGCGGGGGAGGTGCTGCGGGATCTGCTGGCCGAGGTCGGGCCGGTCCCGTCGGTGCGGCTGACCAGGATCTTCCGGCAGGCGCAGCAGTCCGGGGTGGTGACCAACGCGCACCGGATCAACGAGGGCAGGCCGCCGCTGACGGACGGTCTGGCGGACTTCTTCCTGTTCGCCGAGGAGGACGCGGAGCGGGCGGCCGGGCTGACGGTGGACGTGGTGGCGCGCCGGATCCCGCGGAAGTTCGGCTACGACCCGCGCCGGGACGTCCAGGTGCTGGCGCCGATGCACCGGGGCCCGGCCGGGGCGGGGAACCTGAACACGCTGCTCCAGGCGGCGGTGACGCCGGCCCGGGAGGGGCTGGCCGAACGCCGTTCCGGCGGTCGCACGTTCCGGGTGGGGGACAAGGTCACCCAGATCCGCAACAACTACGACAAGGGGCGGAACGGCGTCTTCAACGGCACAGTGGGAGTGGTGACCGCCCTCAGCGTGGACGACCAGCGGCTGACGGTGCTCACCGACGAGGACGAGGAGGTGGAGTACGAATTCGACGAACTGGACGAGCTGGCGCACGCCTACGCGGTGACGATCCACCGCTCGCAGGGCAGTGAGTACCCGGTCGTGGTGATTCCGGTCACCATGTCCGCTTGGACGATGCTCCAGCGGAACCTGCTCTACACCGCTGTGACCAGGGCCAGGAAACTCGTGGTGCTGGTGGGGTCACGCAAGGCGATCGGACAGGCTGTCCGGGCCGTCAGCGCAGGTCGGAGGCATACCGCACTCGACCACCGGCTGACAGCTGGATGATTATCCAACGCGATGGTTGCCTCTAATGTTCTCTTGACGTGAAGAGATTTACGGCAGAGCCTAGGGTGGGTGCCGATCTTGTCCGGTTCGTACCGGCTGCGGCGGCAGGTTTTGTAGGGGAGGGCCCTATCGGGCCACCCCGGGTGCGCGGCTGTCCTCCGGATGGGGGATGGTAGAGGCAGTCAGGGCACCTTGGAAGAGGATTCATTTCGTCGGTGAGGAAGACGTGAGCGACAACTCGGTAGTACTGCGGTACCAGGACGGCGAGTACGAGTACCCCGTCGTCGAGAGCACTGCGGGCAACTCCGGCTTCGACATCTCGAAGCTGCTCCCGCAGACCGGCCTGGTCACCCTGGACAACGGCTTCGGTAACACCGCCGCGTACAAGTCCGCGATCACCTTCGTGGACGGTGACAACGGCATCCTGCGGTACCGCGGCTACCCGATCGAGCAGCTTGCCTCCGATGGCGGCTTCATCGAGACCGCGTACCTCCTGATCAACGGCGAGCTGCCCAGCGCGGACCAGCTGGCGGAGTTCAACCGCGAGATCACCCAGCACACCCTGCTGCACGAGGACGTCAAGCGCTTCTTCCAGGGCTTCCCGCGGGACGCCCACCCGATGGCGATGCTGTCCTCGGTGGTCGGCGCGCTGTCCACGTTCTACCCGGAGAGCCACAACCCGTTCGACGCGGGCCAGCGCCACCTGTCGACCGTCCGCCTGCTCGCCAAGCTGCCGACGATCGCCGCGTACGCGTACAAGAAGGCGATGGGCCAGCCCTTCGTCTACCCGCGCAACGACCTGAGCTACGTCGAGAACTTCCTGCGGATGACCTTCGCCGTCCCCGCCGAGGACTACGAGCTCAACCCGGTCGTCGTCAACGCGCTGGACAAGCTGCTCATCCTGCACGCGGACCACGAGCAGAACTGCTCGACCTCCACCGTGCGCCTGGTCGGCTCCAGCCACGCCAACCTGTTCGCCTCGATCTCGGCCGGCATCTCGGCCCTGTGGGGTCCGCTGCACGGCGGCGCCAACCAGGCCGTGCTGGAGATGCTGGAGAGCATCCAGAAGGACGGCGGCGACGTCGACGCCTTCATCACGAAGGTGAAGAACAAGGAAGCCGGCGTCAAGCTGATGGGCTTCGGTCACCGGGTCTACAAGGCGTTCGACCCGCGCGCGGCCCAGGTGAAGCTGCTCGCGCACGAGGTGCTCAGCCAGCTCGGCAAGAGCGACGAGCTGCTCGACATCGCGCTCAAGCTGGAGGAGCACGCCCTCAAGGACGACTTCTTCATCTCGCGCAAGCTGTACCCGAACGTGGACTTCTACACCGGCCTGATCTACCGCGCCATGGGCTTCCCGACCAGCATGTTCACCGTGCTGTTCGCCCTCGGCCGGCTGCCGGGCTGGATCGCCCACTGGCACGAGATGATCAACGACCCGACCAGCCGGATCGGCCGTCCGCGCCAGATCTACACCGGCACCGAGATCCGCGACTACGTCCCGCTGGACGCCCGCTGACCGGAGCGGAGCCGATCACCGGCCCGCGCGGAAGCTGAGAGGGGCCCGGCCGCTGT
>NZ_JBHUAF010000501.1:0-5050 GCF_042789895.1 Kitasatospora sp. NPDC056783 | reverse complement strand
TTCCGAACCCGGAAGCTAAGCCTCATAGCGCCGATGGTACTGCAGGGGGGACCCTGTGGGAGAGTAGGACGCCGCCGAACAATTATTGTGAATGAGCCCCCATCCGGTTTCCGGATGGGGGTTCTTCGCGTTTCCGGGCATTTCCGCCCGCTCTGCCCCGGATCCCTTCCGGACGACCCCCGCCGAGTGGCTGGTCCACCGTCAATATGCCGCTAAAACCGCCTGATCAGCGTACTGATCAGCGGAAAATCTCATCGCACGCCGTAGTCTCGAAGGCGAGGGGAACAGGTGTCCGGGGGTGTCTCCCGGGCAGGGCCGGATCAAGAATGGTGCTCATGGGACGAGGCAGGCTTCGCATCTACCTCGGGGCGGCCCCGGGGGTCGGCAAGACGTACGCCATGCTCGCCGAGGCGCACCGGCGACAGGAGCGTGGCACGGACGTCGTGGTGGCGTTCGTGGAGGACCACGGCCGGCGACGGACCCTGGACATGGTCGCCGGGCTGGAGGTCGTCCTGCGCCAGCAGGTGCTGCACCGGGGCGCCCGGTTCTCCGAGATGGACCTGGACGCCGTCCTCGCCCGCCGCCCGCAGGTGGCCCTGGTGGACGAGCTGGCCCACACCAACGTCCCCGGCTGCCGCAACGAGAAGCGCTGGCAGGACGTCGAGGAGTTGTTGGCGGCCGGGATCGACGTGATCTCCACCGTCAACGTGCAGCACCTGGAGTCGCTCGGCGACGCCGTCGAGGGCATCACCGGGGTGCGCCAGCGCGAGACCGTCCCGGACGAGGTGGTGCGGCGGGCGGACCAGATCGAGCTGGTGGACATGTCCCCGCAGGCGCTGCGGCGACGGCTGGCGCACGGCAACGTGTACGCGCCGGAGAAGATCGACGCCGCCCTCGCCAACTACTTCCGCCCGGGCAACCTGACCGCGCTGCGCGAGCTGGCGTTGCTGTGGACCGCCGACCGGGTGGACGAGTACCTCCAGAAGTACCGGGCCGAGCAGGGCATCGAGGGCACCTGGCAGGCCCGGGAGCGGATCGTGGTCGGTCTGACCGGCGGACCGGAGGGAGCGACGCTGATCCGCCGGGCGGCCCGGATCGCGGCCCGGGTCTCCGGCGGCGAACTGCTCGCCGTGCACATCTCCCGTTCGGACGGGCTGGTGGGCTCCGGCTCGCCGCAGACGCTGATCGAGCAGCGCGTGCTGGTGGAGAGCCTCGGCGGCTCCTTCCACGCCGTGCTGGGCGACGACCCGGCCGCGGGGCTGTTGGACTTCGCCCGCGGCGTGAACGCGACGCAGATCGTGCTGGGCACCAGCCGGCGGCCCGCCTGGCAGTACCTGTACGGGCCGGGCGTCGGCACCACGGTGACCCGGGAGGCCGGGGACATCGACGTCCACATGGTCACCCACGAGCACGCCGGGCACGGGCGCCGCGGCAAGATACCCGTCCGCCGGATCACCGACCTGGGCCGTACCCGGACGGTCGCGGGCTGGCTGATCGGGCTGGCGGGTCCGCCGCTGCTGGCGATCGTGCTGGCCGCGATCGGCGGGCTGGGGCTCTCCACCGACATGCTGCTGTTCCTGTCGCTGACGGTGTGCGCCGCGCTGGTCGGTGGGCTGCTGCCGGCCATCGGCTCGGCGCTGGTCGGGTCCTCGGTGCTGAACTACTACTTCACCCCGCCGCTGCACACCTTCACCATCAACGAGCCGCAGAACATCATGGCGGTCGCCATCTTCACCATCGTCGGCATCTCGGTAGCCTCGGTGGTGGACCTCGCGGCCCGGCGCACCCAGCAGGCGGCGCTCAGCCAGACCGAGGCGCAGACGCTCAGCGCGCTGGCCGGCACGGTGCTGCGCGGCGCGCCGAACGGGGACGGGGTGCTCACCGCGCTGATGGAGCAGGTCCGCGAGACCTTCGGGCAGGAGAGCGCCGCGCTGCTGGAACGGCCCGATCCGCTCTCCGCCTGGGAGTCGGTGGCCGCCGCCGGGCCGCGCCCGCCGGGGCGGCCGGAGGAGGCCGACGTGGACGTGCCGGTCGGCGACAGCCTGGCGCTGGTGCTGCGCGGCCGGGTGCTGCCCGGGGCGGACCGCCGCCTGCTCGGTGCCTTCGCCGCCCAGGCCGCCGTGGTGCTGGAACGCCGCCGGCTGGCCCGGGAAGCCGCCGAGGCCCGTCGGGAGGCCGAGGGCAACCGCATTCGGACGGCCCTGCTGGCCGCTGTCTCGCACGACCTGCGCACCCCGCTGGCGGGCATCAAGGCCTCGGTGAGCTCGCTGCGTTCGGCGGACGTCGACTGGGATCCGGAGGACGAGGCCGAGCTGCTGGCCGGCATCGAGGCCGGGGCCGACCGGTTGGACCACCTGATCAACAACCTGCTCGACATGAGCCGGCTGCAGACCGGTACCGTCACCCCGCTGATCCAGGAGACCGACCTGGACGAGGTGGTGCCGTTCGCGCTCGGCGGGGTGCCGCTGGAGTCCGTCCGGCTGGAGGTGCCGGAGACGCTGCCGATGGTCCGGGCCGACGGCGGCCTGCTGGAGCGCTCGCTGGCCAACCTGGTGGAGAACGCCGTCAAGTACAGTCCGGACGGTGTCAAGGTGCTGGTCAAGGCCGACGAGCTGCGGCGGCCGGGGATGCCGGCCCGGGTCGAGCTGCGGATCGTGGACCGCGGCCCGGGCGTGCCGGAGGACGCCAAGGAGAAGATCTTCGCGCCGTTCCAGCGCTACGGGGACGCGCCGCGCGGCGCCGGGGTCGGCCTCGGGCTCGCGGTGGCGCGCGGCTTCGTGGAGGCGATGGACGGTACCGTCACCGCCGAGGACACTCCGGGCGGTGGCCTCACCATGGTCGTCAGCCTGCCCGTGGTCGAGCGGCCGCCCGAAGCGGGGGAGCCGGGCGAGGGTGTCGGTCCGGGTGTCGGTCCGCTCCCGGAGCTGATCACCTGAGCACCGGCGGCACACCGGCCGGGCCCGTCGCCTCCGGTCGGCGGCGCCCGCCGTACGTCGTACCGAAAGTCCCACAATCCGTAAGTCAGACAGCCCTGAAAGGCGGAGCCCGAAAATGACCCGGGTCCTCGTCGTGGACGACGAACCGCAGATCGTCCGCGCGCTGGTGATCAACCTCAAGGCCCGCAAGTACGAGGTGGACGCGGCCCATGACGGCGCGAGCGCCCTGGAGCTGGCCGCGGCCCGCCACCCGGACGTCGTCGTCCTGGACCTCGGCCTGCCCGACATGGACGGGGTCGAGGTGATCCGCGGGCTGCGCGGCTGGACCCGGGTGCCGATCATCGTGCTGTCCGCGCGGCACGCCTCGGACGAGAAGGTCGAGGCGTTGGACGCCGGCGCCGACGACTACGTCACCAAGCCGTTCGGCATGGACGAGCTGCTCGCCCGGATGCGGGCCGCGGTGCGGCGGGCCGAGCCGGTGGCCGGGGAGGCGGACTCGCTGGTCGTCACCGAATCCTTCACCGTCGACCTCGCCGCCAAGAAGGTCAACCGGGACGGCGCCGACGTCCGCCTCACCCCGACCGAGTGGCACCTGCTGGAGGTGCTGGTCCGCAACGCCGGGCGGCTGGTCAGCCAGACCCAGCTGCTCCAGGAGGTGTGGGGCCCTGCCTACCGCACCGAGACCAACTACCTGCGGGTCTACCTCGCCCAGTTGCGCCGCAAGTTGGAGCGCGACCCCTCGCACCCGCGCCACTTCATCACCGAACCGGGCATGGGATACCGGTTCGAGAGCTGACCGCGACTGCCCCCGGCGGCCGCACGACCTGCCCCCGGGGGCCCGGAACCCGGTACCCTTCCGGCATGAGTGGTGACAACAGCATCGGCCAGCCGCAGGGGCGGTTCCGCCGCATGCTCAGCCGGCTGACCTCCTCGGCCGAGGAGCTGGACGCCGAGGAGCTGCGCCAGGAGAGCGCCGCGGAGTCGGGCTGCACGCCGATCGCCGGATGCGCGGACCGCGAGCTGGTCACCGTCGCGGGCACGCTGCGCACGGTGACGCTCCGCCCGCGGGCCGGCGTGCCCGCCCTGGAGGCCGAACTCTTCGACGGCACCGAGGCGTTGGACGTGGTCTGGCTCGGCCGCCGCTCGATCGCCGGGATAGAACCCGGCCGCCGGCTGATCGCCAGTGGCCGGATCAGTCACGCACGCGGGCACCGCGTGCTGTTCAACCCCCGCTACGAGCTGCGTCCGGTCGGACACGGGAGCGAATCAGCGTGAGCAACCAGCCCGGCGGCGAGGCCGCCGCCCAGCTCGACCCGGCCGCCGACCTCGCGGCCGCGGAGGCAGCCCGCAAGGCCGCCTCCAAGGAAGCCGCCGACACCGTGCTCCAGGCCTTCGGCGGCGTCCGCGGCATGATCGACATGACGCTGCCCGGCCTGGTCTTCATCGTCACCTACAACCTGACCCACCAGGTCAGCACCTCGGCCTGGGCCGCGCTCGGTCTGAGCGCCCTGTTCGTGGTGGCCCGGCTGGCGAGGCGGGAGACCATCCAGCACGCCTTCAGCGGGGTGTTCGGCGTCGCGCTCGGCGCCTGGATCTCGATGAAGAGCGGCAAGGCCGAGGACTTCTACCTGCCCGGTCTGCTCTGGAACGTCGCCTACTCCGTCGCCCTGGCGGTCTCCGCCCTGGTGCGCTGGCCGATGATCGGGGTGATGCTCGGCCCGATCACCGGGGAGATGTTCACCTGGCGCAAGGAGAACCCGGGCCGCCTGGCGGCCTACACCAAGGCGACCTGGGCGTGGGTGCTGATCATGGGCCTCAAGCCGGTGATCCTCTTCCCGCTGTACTTCACCCACAACGTCAACCTGCTGGGCTGGCTGAAGGTCGCCCTCGGCATCCCGCCGCTGCTGCTGGCGATGTACGTGACCTGGCAGATCCTGCTGAAGGCGCCACCGCCGATCAAGGCGCAGCTGGACGACGAGGAGGAGCCGGCGAAGTAGGCCGGCTCCCACGGCGAGCCGCGGCGTGATCGACGGCGAGCGACGACGGCGAGCGACTACGGCCACGACGAGCCACGGCGAAGGGCCCGCACCCCGGCGAGGGGTGCGGGCCCTTCC
>NZ_JBHUAF010000500.1:0-5057 GCF_042789895.1 Kitasatospora sp. NPDC056783 | reverse complement strand
GAGGCCGAGGAAGGTGTTGGTGGAGGAGGCGCCGGTGTGGGCCAGCTCGGGGGTGCCCGCCGGGGCGGTGGTGGCCGGGGCGGCGGTCGGGGTCGTCGCCTTCGGGGCCTCGGCGGCCGGCGCGGCGTCCTTGGTCTTGTCGGCGACGGGCTGCGCGGCCTTGGCGGGTTCGGCGGACTTGGTCGGCGCGGGCTTCGCCGGGGTGGTCGGCTTGGGCTTGGCCGGGGTGGTCGGCTTGGTGCCGGGGGCGGGCGCGGCGGCGTGCGCCACGTGGAAGAAGAGCATGTCGCCGGTCTTGATCTCGAACCCGGGGGCCTTCGCACCGGGGACGAAGGCGAGCTCGGTCGTCTCCTTGGAGGCCTTCGCGGAGAGCCCCACCCGGAACAGGAAGTTCGCGGCGCGGCCGTCCTCCAGGCGTGCGGTGGTGGTCGCCGGGGACGCGACGGTGAAGACCGACGGGTCGCCGCCGCCGTGGACGAACTTGACCGGCTTCCAGCCGCCCCCGGAGGCGACCTCGATGGTGAGGTCCTCGGACCGCAGGCCGCCCGCGCCCGGGTTGAAGATCCCGAGCTCCGCGGAGACGTTCTGGTACGGGGCGCCGGTGAAGTTGGTGACGCTGACGCCGATCTCGATCTTCGGTCCGCCCGCGGTGATGGTCTGGCCGGCCGGGGTCATGTGGAACCCGGCCTCGTAGGTGCCGTGGTGGGTGGCGGCGGCGGCCTTGGCGGTGGCCGGTGCGGTGGCGGCGGCCGGCGTGGCGGCCCAGGCGGTGTCGGTGGCGAGGAGCTGGACACCGCCGGCGAGGACGGTGGTGGCGGCGAGGACGGCGATGCGGCGGCGGCCGGAGAGGGCGCGGTCGTTCTTCGCAAAACGGGTGATAACGGACATTCGCATGGCGTGGATCCCCAGAGTGGTGGTGCTGATGGTGTGTGTGGGTGAAGACGACCGGCTCCGCTCCTGCTGAGCGGAAGCGCCCCCCGGCTCCGCCGGTCTCGCTCTCCGTGCCTTCACCCGTATAGACGCGCATCCCCGGCGGGGGTTGCAGGTGGGTTCGAACTTTTTTCCGGACGGGGCCGGGGGTCGGTGCCGGCCCGTCCGAGGTCGCCGGCTACCGGCGGCGGAGCCGGCGGACGGCGACCAGGGTGCCGCCTCCGAGGGCGAGGAGGGCGGCGGCGGTGAGGCCGAGGAAGGTGTTGGTGGAGGAGGCGCCGGTGTGGGCCAGCTCGGGGGTGCCCGCCGGGGCGGTGGTGGCCGGGGCGGCGGTCGGGGTCGACGCCTTCGGGGCCTCGGCGGCCGGGGCGGGGGTGGCGGTCTTGTCGGCGGCGGGCTTGGCCGGGGTCGGCTCGGCGGACTTGGTCGGCGCGGGCTTGGGCTTGGCCGGGGTGGTCGGCTTGGCGGTGGCGTCGCCCTGGGGGTGGGTCACCTTGACCGGCTTGAAGCCCGAGTCGCCCGGCCCCTGGGAGCCGGCCATCTCCGTCGAGGCCAGCAGGTCGATGGTGGTCACGCCGGCCGGGGTGCTGGGGGCCAGGGAGTACCGGAACTTGAAGCCCGTCGTGCTGTCGGCGGACATCCGCTGGCGCTGGGAGCCGGTGATGTCGACGACGCGGGCGCAGCCGTCGACCAGCTTGAGGTCCTTCCAGGCGCCGGTGTAGTCCTCGAACTGGATCTTGACGTCCTTGAGCCGGGCGGCGGCGCCCGAGCCCGGGGTGTGGAGGCCGAGGAAGGGCTCCATGCCGTGGGCGTCCTCGGTGGACTTGTTGACGACCTTGACGGTGACCTCGTTCCAGCTGCCGTCCGCGACCACCGAGGACTTGGCGGAGGTGATGGAGGTGTTGGGGGAGAGGCCGGGCACGTCGGTCGGAGCGTGGTACGCGCCGGAGGTCCGGTGGTCCCCGCAGGCCCAGGCGGTGTCGGTGGCGAGGAGCTGGACGCCGCCGGCGAGGACGGTGGTGGCGGCGAGGACGGCGATGCGGCGGCGGCCGGAGAGGGCGCGGTCGTTCTTCGCAAAACGGGTGATAACGGACGTGCGCATGACGTGACTCCCCAGGGTCATGGTGTGGCGTGTGTGGGTGAAGACGACCGGCTCCGCTCCTCACGAGCGGAAGCGCCCCCCGGCTCCGCCGGTCTCGCTCTCCGTGCCTTCATCCGTATAGACGCGCATCCCCACGGGGGGTTGCAGACGGGTTGGAGATTTTTTTCGGAGTGCTTCGGCGGGTCCCCGGGGCCCTTCCGGGTGATGGTTGGTATGACCTCAATGATCCGGAAAGTCCGGATCGTTCGGCCAGTTCGGTGACTTTTTCGCGTCCGGACAGGGGAGCCCCACCCACCCGGGTACGTCTCCGCTCCACCACCCGGGCGACACCGGGTGACCGGAGCCCCGAGGACGCACCCGTATGCCGTCTGGCAACCCCGGCCGTCTCGTACGGAGCCTGGCCGCACTCGTGCTGGTTTCCACCGCCGTGCTCCCGGCAGCCCTGGAGCTGGCCGGCCCGTCGCCGTTCGGCGTGATCGGGCCGGGCGTCCCGGCCGACCGGGCGGTGCCGCCGCACAGCGCGCTGCGCGCCGACCAGCGGCTGCCCGTCGCGGCCCCGACCGTCGACATACGCCGCACCGGTGACCCGGCCAACCGGATCACCCTGGTGCTGCTCGGCGACGGCTACACGGCCGGGGAGCAGGACATGTTCCGGCTCCAGGCCGACCGGGCCTGGCACGCGCTGATGGACATCGAGCCGTTCCGCACCTACCAGGGCTTCTTCAACATAAGACGGGTCGAGGTGGTCTCCCCGGTCTCCGGGATAGCCGAGACCGAGGGCCGCGGCCGCAAGCCCGCCACCCCCCTCGGCATGCACTTCTGGTGCGAGGGCACCGCCCGGCTGCTCTGCGCCGACGAGACCGCCACCGCCCGGTACGCGGGGGACGGCGCCGGGCCGCAGTACCTGATAGCCCTGGCCAACTCCACCGAGTACGGCGGCGCCGGCGGCACCGGGGTGACCACCCTGGCGGGCGGCAACGCGGACGCCGGCCGGATCATCCAGCACGAGATCGGGCACACCGTGGGGGACCTCGGCGATGAGTACGACAGCGCCCCGGACGACGCCGACTACCCGAACCTCGCCACCCTCAACGCCGACGACATGCGCAAGAAGCAGGTCAAGTGGTGGCGCTGGCTGGGCGCCGAGTCCCCGGACGGGGCCGGTGTGATCGGGGCGTACCGCGGCGTCAACGGCCTCTACCGGCCCACCCGGGACTCGGTGATGCGCACCCTGGGCAGCGCGTACAACCTCCCCTCGCGCGAGGCGATCATCGAGGAGCTGTACCGCAAGGTCCGCCCGACCGACACCCCGCAGCCCGCCCCCGGCGAGGTGGCCGGCCGGCCCCGGCTGGATGTCCGGCCACTGCCGCTGACCGGACCTCGGCAGCTGAAGGTGGAGTGGAGGGTGGACGGCGTCCCCGTGACGCCGCAGTCCGCCGACGGCTCCTGGCTGGACACCGCCCAGCTGGAACTGGCCCCGGGCCGGACGGCCACCGTGACGGCGACCGTCCGGGACACCACCGACTGGGTGCGGGACGAGGCGTTCCGGGAGCGCTACATGACCCGCTCGGTGTCCTGGACGCTGAAGGGCTGAGGCCCGGTGCGCCGCCCCCGGACCTGGGCGTCGAATCATGGGATGACTAATCTGGTCTGACTATGACCGTGGAGCCCGCCCGTTCAGCCCCGTCCCTGTCCGTCCCCGCTCCCCGATCCACCACCGAGCCCCCGGCCGCGCCCGCGCCGGCCGCTCCCGTTCCGCCCGGCGGCCGCGCGGCCTGGCTGGCCTGGTCCATCGGCGTCAGCGTCTACATCCTGGCCGTCATCCACCGCACCAGCCTCGGCGTGGCCGGACTGGACGCCGCCGAGCGCTTCGGCATCGGCGCCTCCGCGCTCTCCACCTTCTCGATCCTCCAGGTGCTGGTCTACGCGGCCATGCAGGTCCCGGTCGGCCTGCTGGTCGACCGGTTCGGGCCGCGCCGGGTGCTGCTGCTCGGCGTCCTGCTGCTGAGCACCGGCCAGCTGGCCTTCGCGTTCAGCTCCTCCTTCGGCCCCGCGCTGGCCTCCCGGGCGGTGCTCGGCTGCGGCGACGCGATGACCTTCATCAGCGTGCTGCGGATCGCCGCCCGCTGGTTCCCGGCGGCCCGGAACCCGTTCGTCGCCCAGCTGACCGGCCTGGCCGGGATGGGCGGCAACCTGGTCACCACGGTGGTGCTCGCCCAGGCGCTGCACAGCGAGGGCTGGACGCCCACCTTCGCCGCGATCGCGCTGCTCGGCGTGGCGGTGTTCGCGCTGGTCGCTCTCTTCCTCAGGGACACGCCCCCGCAGGAGGCCGCCGCGGCGGCCGAGGCGCTCCCCGGGCGGCCCAGGGTCGGCCGGCAGGTCCTCGCCTGCTGGCGGGAGCCCGGCACCCGGCTCGGGCTCTGGATCCACTTCACCACCCAGTTCCCCGGCAACGCCTTCGGCCTGCTCTGGGGCATGCCCTACCTGGTGGAGGCCCAGGGCATGTCCCGGGCCGGCGCCGGCGGCCTGCTGACCCTGCTGGTGCTCGCCAACATGACCTGCGGCTTCGTCTTCGGCCGGCTGCTCTCCGCCTCGGAGCGGGCCAGGATGCCGATCGTGCTGACCGTCGTCGCGGCCACCGCGCTCGGCTGGGCCCTGGTCCTGGCCTGGCCCGGCGGCCACCCGCCGACCTGGCTGCTGATCGGGATCATCCTGGTGATGGGCAGTAACGGCCCGGCCTCGCTGGTCGGCCTGGACTACGCCCGGGCCCGGAACCCGGTGGAGCGGCTCGGCACCGCCTCCGGGATCGTCAACATGGGCGGCTTCATCGGCACGATGATCGCCCTGCTCGGCATCGGCGTGCTGCTGGACGCGCTCTCCCCGTCCGGCGCCGGGACGTACTCGGCCACCGCCTTCCGCTGGGCGTTCTGCTGGCAGTACGTCCCGCTGGCGGTGGGCACGGCGATGATCCTGCGGCTGCGCCGGAAGGTCTCCGGCTAGGTCCGGCTCGGGCCCTGTCCGGGCC
>NZ_JBHUAF010000499.1:0-5083 GCF_042789895.1 Kitasatospora sp. NPDC056783 | reverse complement strand
CTCGGCCGCTGCGGCGCTGTCCGGGGGGCGCGGGCGGCGGGCGGGCAGCCGCAGGCCGGTCGGCGCCGGGTCCGGGAGCGCCCCGGCGGGGGCTGTCGATCAACAGTCTGACCAGTCCGACAACACTCCCGGCCGTGAGGACCGTCGTACCCTTGGTGGGTGACCGACGCCGTAGCAGCCATCCCAGAAGAAGCAGCCCCGGTCCCGCTCCTCGAGCCGAGGGAGGGGATCCCGCCCGTCGTGGCGGACGAGCAGGCGCTGGCCGCCACCGTCGCCGCGTTCGCCGCAGGCACCGGACCGGTGGCCGTCGATGCCGAACGGGCCTCCGGCTACCGCTACGGGCAGCGCGCCTACCTCATCCAGCTGCGCCGCGCGGGCGCGGGCTCCGCGCTGATCGACCCGATCGCCTGCCCCGACCTCAGCGCGCTGGGCAAGGCCGTCGAGGACGCGGAGTGGGTCGTCCACGCGGCCTCCCAGGACCTGCCCTGCCTGTCCGACGTGGGCATGAGACCGCAGCGCCTGTTCGACACCGAGCTGGCCGGGCGGATCGCCGGCTTCGCCCGGGTCGGCCTCGGCCCGATGACCGAGAACGTGCTCGGACTGAGCCTGTCCAAGGAGCACTCCGCGGTCGACTGGTCCACCCGCCCGCTGCCCGAGCCGTGGCTGCGCTACGCCGCTCTGGACGTCGAGGTGCTGGTCGAGCTGCGTGACGCACTCGAACAGGAGCTGGACGGCCAGGGCAAGCTCGGCTGGGCGATGGAGGAGTTCGCCTCGATCGCCGCCGCGCCCCGCCCGGCCCCGCGCACCGACCCGTGGCGCCGCACCTCGCAGCTGCACAAGATCCGCCGGCGCCGCCAGCTGGCCGTGGTGCGCGAGATGTGGCTGGTGCGCGACCGGATGGCGCAGGACCGCGACGTCTCCCCCGGCCGGGTGCTGGCGGACGCCGCGATCGTCAACGCCGCGCTGGCCATGCCGCTGAACATCGCCGCCCTCCAGGCCGTCCAGGGCTTCGGTCCGCGGGTGCACCGGCGCCAGCTGGAGCAGTGGCTGGCGGCCGTGCAGCGCGGCCGGGAGATCCCGGAGAACCAGCTGCCGCCGGCCGCCGCGCCGCACGACGGGCCGCCCCCGCCGCGGGCCTGGGCCGAGAAGGACCCGGCGGCCGCCGCCCGGCTCTCCGGGGCACGCGCGGCGATCGCCGAGCTGGCCGAGCGCCACCACCTGCCGGCCGAGAACCTGATGACGCCGGACGTGGTCCGGCGGGTGTCCTGGCAGCCGCCGTCCGACCCCGGCCCCGAGACCGTGGCCGCCGCGCTGCGCGGGCTCGGCGCCCGGCAGTGGCAGGTGGACCTGGTGGCGCCGGCGCTGGCCGCCGTGTTCGCCACCGCCGCGGCCCAGGGCTGATCGCCCCCGGGGCCGACCCGGCAACGCGGTGGAGGGGATGTCGTCCGTACGGGCGACATCCCCTTCGTCGTACCCGGGCGGCGGCGCCCCTGGTAGGACCGGCCGGGAACGTGTCGGGGGACACACGGCCCGATCCCTCCGCAGGGCCTGGGCAGGTTGGTTACCGGCGGGTAGCATGACCGTGACGCGGCGCCGCCCGGATCTTCGCCGGCGGCGGCCCGCCCACCTCGAATTGTTGGTCCCTGGGAGGAGAGCCCCCGTGCCTCGTACCGTGAGGGACGTCGTCTTCGTCGATGGCGTCCGCACCCCGTTCGGCAAGGCCGGCCCGAAGGGCATCTACCACGAGACCCGCGCCGACGACCTGGTCGTCAAGTGCATCCGGGAACTCGTGCGCCGTAACCCGAGCCTGCCCGTCGAGCGCATCGACGAGGTCGCGATCGCGGCCACCACGCAGATCGGCGACCAGGGTCTGACCATCGGGCGCACCGCCGCCCTGCTGTCCGGCCTGCCGAAGTCGGTCCCCGGCTACGCGATCGACCGCATGTGCGCCGGCGCGCTGACCGCCGTGACCACCACCGCCGGCGGCATCGCCTTCGGCGCGTACGACGTGGTCGTGGCCGGCGGTGTCGAGCACATGGGCCGCCACCCGATGGGCGAGGGCGTCGACCCGAACCCGCGCTTCGTCTCCGAGAAGCTGGTCGACGAGTCCGCCCTGTTCATGGGCATGACCGCGGAGAACCTGCACGACCGCTTCCCGCACCTGACCAAGGAGCGCTGCGACGCCTACGCCGTGCGCTCGCAGGAGAAGGCCGCCAAGGCCTACGCCAACGGCGACATCCAGCCCGACCTGGTGCCGATCTCGATCCGCAACACCAACCCCGAGGTCGGCGAGACCGGCTGGGGCCTGGCCACCGTGGACGAGCCGATGCGCCCGGGCACCACGATGGAGTCGCTGGCCGGTCTCAAGACCCCGTTCCGCCCGCACGGCAACATCACCGCGGGCAACTCGGCCGGTCTGAACGACGGTGCCACCGCCTCCCTGCTGGCCGCCGAGGACGTCGCCGAGGAGCTCGGCCTCCCGGTCAGGATGCGCCTGGTCTCCTACGCCTTCGCGGGCGTCGAGCCCGAGGTCATGGGCATCGGCCCGGTGCCGGCCACCGAGAAGGCGCTGGCCAAGGCCGGTCTGACCATCGACGACATCGGCGCGTTCGAGGTCAACGAGGCCTTCGCCGTCCAGGTGCTGTCCTTCCTCGACCACTACGGCATCGCGGACGACGACGAGCGGGTCAACCCGTACGGCGGCGCGATCGCCTTCGGCCACCCGCTGGCCTCCTCCGGCGTGCGCCTGATGAACCAGCTGGCCCGCCGCTTCGAGCAGCGCCCGGACGTCCGGTACGGCCTCACCACGATGTGCATCGGCTTCGGCATGGGCGGCACCATCGTCTGGGAGAACCCCCACTGGAGCGGCGCGACCCGGAACACCGAGCTCGAGGGTGGTAAGTGACCATGAGCAACACCACTGAGCTGCTGACCCGCGGCGCCGAGCTGTTCCCCGGCGAGGTCGTCACCACCGCGCACGTGCGCCACCTCGACCTGCCGTTCCAGGCCGGCCGGCTGGCCCTGATCACCCTCGACAACGGCTTCGACCACACCAAGCCGACCACCTTCGGCCCGGGCTCGCTGCTCAAGCTGAACGAGGCGCTGGACCAGGTCGAGGCCGAGGCCGCCGAGGGCACGATCGTCGGTGCCGCGATCACCGGCAAGCCGTTCATCTTCGCGGTCGGCGCCGACCTCAAGGGCGTCGAGCTGCTCCAGGAGCACGCCGACGCGCTGGCCATCGGCAAGGGCGGCCACGACGTCTTCAAGCGGATCTCCACGCTGCCCGTCCCCACCTTCGCGTTCTACAACGGCGCGGCGATGGGCGGCGGCGTCGAGGTCGGTCTGCACTGCGACTACCGCACGGTCTCGGCGGGCGTCCCGGCCTTCTCGCTGCCCGAGGTCTTCCTCGGCCTCGTCCCCGGCTGGGGCGGCTGCACCATCCTGCCGAACCTGGTCGGCGCCGGCAGGGCCGTCAAGGTCATCATCGAGAACTCGATAAACCAGAACAAGCAGCTCAAGGGCAAGGACGTGTTCGAGCTGGGGATCGCCGACGCGATCTTCGAGCCGGCCGACTTCCTGGAGCAGTCGCTGCTCTGGGCCGCCAAGGTCATCAAGGGCGACGTGGTCGTCGAGCGCGAGCCGATCGACCGCGGCAAGGCCTGGGACGACGCCGTCCTCTGGGGCCGCATGGTCGCCGACGGCAAGGTGCACGGCGCCGCTCCGGCCGCCTACAAGGCGCTGGACATCATCGAGGCCGCCAAGGGCTTCGACCTGGCCGACAAGGCGAGCCTCCAGGCCGGCTTCGACGCCGAGGACGCGGCGCTGGCCGACCTCATCATGAGCGGCGAGCTGCGCAGCGGCATCTACGCCTTCAACCTGGTGCAGCGCCGGGCCAAGCGCCCGGTCGGCGCGCCGGACAAGTCGCTGGCCCGCCCGGTCACCAAGGTCGGCGTCGTCGGCGCCGGTCTGATGGCCTCGCAGCTGGCGCTGCTGTTCGCCCGCCGTCTGGAGGTGCCGGTGGTCCTCACCGACATCGACCAGGAGCGCGTCGACAAGGGCGTCGGCTACGTCCACGCCGAGATCGACAAGCTGCTCGGCAAGGGCCGGATCGGCCCGGACAAGGCCAACCGCCTCAAGGGCCTGGTGTCCGGTTCGCTGGACAAGGCCGCCGCCTTCGGTGACGCGGACTTCGTCATCGAGGCCGTGTTCGAGGAGATGGGCGTCAAGCAGGCCGTCTTCGCGGACCTGGAGGCCGTGGTCTCGCCGACCTGTGTGCTGGCGACCAACACCTCCTCGCTGTCGGTCACCGAGATGGCCTCGAAGCTGGAGCACCCCGAGCGGGTCGTCGGCTTCCACTTCTTCAACCCGGTCGCGATCCTGCCGCTGCTGGAGATCGTCCGCGGCGAGAAGACCGACGACGCCTCGCTCGCCACCGCCTTCGCGGTGTCGAAGAAGCTGAAGAAGACCTCGGTCCTGTGCAAGGACGCCCCGGCGTTCGTGGTGAACCGGATCCTGACCCGCTTCATGGGCGAGATCCAGAACATCATCGACGAGGGCACCCCGATCGCCGACGTCGAGAAGGCCGTCGAGCCGCTCGGCCTGCCGATGTCCCCGATCGTGCTGCTGGAGCTGGTCGGCCCGGCGATCGCGCTGCACGTCTCGGAGACCCTGGCCGGCGCCTTCCCGGAGCGGTTCACCGTCTCCGAGAACCTCGGCCGGGTCGTCAAGGCCGGCAAGCGCGGCTTCTACACCTGGGTGGACGGCCGGCAGGTCCTCGACCCCGAGGTGCTGGAGCTGCTGTCCTTCGGCGACACGGTGCTCACCGAGGAGCAGGTCCGCGCCCGCTCCCTGGAGGCCGTGGCGCAGGAGATCGGCCTGATGCTGGCGGAGGGTGTCGTCGCCGAGGCGCAGGACATCGACCTCTGCATGATCACCGGTGCCGGCTGGCCCTTCCACCTGGGCGGGATCACCCCGTACCTGGACCGTGAGGGCATCTCGGAGCGGGTGAACGGCAAGCCGTTCCTCGCCCCCGGCGTGGCCTCGGTGCCCGCGTAACGCGCGGCCCCCTGAACGGGCAGGAGCC
>NZ_JBHUAF010000498.1:0-5139 GCF_042789895.1 Kitasatospora sp. NPDC056783 | reverse complement strand
CTCCTCGGCGCCGGCCATGCACTGGCGCATGCCGCTCGCGACGATCTTGAACCCCGCCCGGTCGAGCGCGCGCGAGACGGCGGCGAGCTGGGTGACCACATCCTTGCAGTCCCGGCCCGCCTCGATCATCGCGATCACTCCGGCCAACTGGCCCTGCGCGCGACGCAGTCGGTTCAGGACCGCGCCGACCGCCTCCTCGTCCACCTGCATGTCGGGCCCGCCTTTCGCATCGACTATCGATGGACAAGTGTACCCGGCGGGGTATTCATTCCCGGATGGCGAAAGCCGTGCCCCTCGCCGCCGCCCTCCCGGCAGCGGCTCAGCGGCGGGCCAGGCGGCGCTCCCCGCCTGCCCCGGTCGCGTACGGGATCTCGTAGTGCGCGAACACGGCGGGCTCGTCCTCGACCGGCAGCACGTCGTCGGTGCCGATCGCGGGGGCCTGCTTCACCTGGTTGCGCGGGTACGCCACCCGGACGTAGTCCGGCCCGGCCACCGCCCCGTCCAGCGGGACGAACGCCAGACGGCGACGGCCCGCGAAACCGACCGTGACGGTGGCGAAGAACGGCTCGTCACTGGCCGTCTCCACGTAGACGGACTCCAGCGAGCCGATGCGGCGGTCCTTCTCGTCGACCACGGGGCGGCCGCGCCACTCGCGGATGTCCGCCATTGCGATTCCCACTGCCCGGCCTCCCGTCCCCGGTTCTTCCACTGCCCCGACCTCCCATCCTGCGCCGGGGGCGGCGGAGACGCGCGGCGAGCCCGCCGGCCTTCCCGCCCGACGGGCCCCGCCCGACGAACGGGACATACGGGGGCGGCCGAAAGGGACATACGGGGGTGACCCGGCCAACCGGCACCGAGGCCGTGACCAGGGCTTTAGGCTGTCGGCCAGCAGCGCCGGGAACGGGTCGAACGGACCCGCGGCGGGGTCCGGGGCGAAGGAGAGGGCGACCGTGGGATACGAGAACACATGGGAATCGGGCGGGGCCGGGATCCCGGCCGATCTCCGGCCCGAGATCCCGCACCCGGCCCGGATGTACGACTACTACCTGGGCGGCAAGGACAACTTCCCCGCCGACCGCGCCGCCGCGGAGACGGCGCTCGCCGCCAACCCGGAGTTCCGCTCCACCGCCCGGGCCAACCGGGGCTTCCTCACCCGCGCGGTGCGGTGCGCCGCCGACAGCGGCATCGACCAGTTCCTCGACATCGGCACCGGCATTCCGACGGCCGGGAACACCCACGAGATCGCCCGGGGTGCCAGACCGGGCGCGCGGGTCGTCTACGTGGACAACGACCCGATCGTGCTCAGCCACGCCCGCGCCCTGATGGCCGGCTCGGGCATCGGCCGCACCACCGTCATCCGGGCCGACCTGCGCGAACCCGCGGCCCTGCTGGAGGCGGTCCGGGCGGTGGACCTGCTCGACTTCTCCCGGCCGGTCGGACTCGTCCTCGCCGCCGTGCTGCACTTCCTGCGGGACGAGGACGAGCCGTACCAGGCCGTCGCCACCCTGCTGGACGCCCTGCCCTCCGGCAGCCACCTGGTCCTCTCGCACGGCACCGCGGACTTCATCCCGGCCGAGATCCGCGACCGGGTCACCGGCATCTACGACAAGGCCACCGCGCCCCTGGTCGGCCGCTCCCGCGAGGAGGTCCTGGCCTTCTTCGACGGCCTCGACCTCCTCGATCCCGGAGTGACCACCGTCCCGCTCTGGCGGCCCGAGAGCACTCCCGCACCCGGCTCCGACCGGGTCAGCATGTACGGCGCGGTGGCCCGCAAGCCCTGAGGCCCGGCGGCAGAGGCCCCCGGCCGGGTGTCCGGCCCGCGTGTCCGGCCGGGGTGTCCGGATCACGAGGCCCGGGCCGGGGTGGACGGCGGGGTGGTCAGGGAGTTCGGAGGCCGGTCAGGAACCCGTCGACGAGCGCGACGAACCGCTCGGGCTCCTCCGCCCACGGGCGGTGGCCCGAACGCACCAGCACGTCCAGCCCGCCGTGCGGCAGGCAGGCCGCCAACGCCCGGGCCGGGGCGGTGCCGGTCATGCCGTCGAAGGCGCCGGCCAGGACCACCAGCGGCTCGCCCCGGCCCACGAGTTCGTAGCCGATCTCGGAACCGTCGAAGGAGGGGAAGCTCGGCATGCCGCAGACCGTCCCACGGCGGACGCCGCGGCGGCACCGGATTCCGCATAGTGGTCCACACCACCTTGAGCGCAACGGTCCGCCCGGTGAAGGATGGACCGTTCGAGTACGTCAGTGACGGCGGTTCCGGGGAGAACCGCGTGATCGGGGAGGCCATGTGATCATCGCCCGCGAGGTGGAGCTCGACCGCGACGAGGTGTTCGAGCTGTACGACGCGGTGGAGTGGAAGGGCTACACCAGCGACATCGACAAGCTGATGCGCGGACTGGCCAACTCCCATCTCGTCGTCACCGCGCGCGACGAGTCCGGGGAACTGCTCGGGCTGGCCCGCACCGTCTCCGACGACGAGGCGGTCTGCTACGTCCAGGACGTCCTGGTCCACCCGCGCCACCACCGCGAGGGCGTCGGGCGCGCGCTGATGGAGCACCTGATGGACCGCTACGCGCACTGCCGGTTCTTCCTGCTCTCCACCGACCACGAGTCCACGCCGGAGGGCGTGCGCAACCACGCCTTCTACCGGTCGTTGGGCTTCCTCTCCTACGAGGAGAAGGGGATGTCGGCCTTCGGGCTGCCCCGGGTCCGCCCGCCGCGCACCGGAGCGGAGCGGGGCGAGGGCTGACCCCACTCCGTTCCGGGGCGGCCGCTCAGGACGGGCGGCCGGGCGGCACCAGACCGGTCTGGTAGGCGATGGCGACCAGCTGGGCACGGTCGCGGGCGTCCAGCTTGGACATCGCCCGGTGCACGTGGGTCCGCACGGTGAAGGGGCTGACGAACATCCGCTCGGCGATCTCCTCGTTGGTGAGGCCGGTGGCGGCCATCGACATCACCTCGCGCTCGCGGGCGGTGAGGACGGACAGCCGCTCGCTCGCGGGGGTCGCGGACGCCTGGTCGGGCTGGGCCAGCAGTTGGTCGATCACGGCCCGGGTGGCGGCGGGCGAGAGCAGCGGCTCGCCCGCCGCGACGGTGCGGACGGCGGCGAGCAGTTCGTTCGGGTCGGCGCCCTTGCCGAGGAAGCCGCCGGCGCCCGCGCGCAGCGCCTGGGCCACGTACTCGTCGATCTCGAAGGTGGTGAGGATCAGCACCCGGGTGCCGGCCAGTTCCTCGTCGCCGCAGATCTCGGCGGTGGCGCCGAGGCCGTCGGTGCCGGGCATCCGGATGTCCATCAGCACGACGTCGGGCTTGGTCGCCCGGGCGAGCTCGACGGCCTCCCGGCCGTCGGCGGCCTCGCCGACCACCTCCATGTCCTCCTCCGCCTCGATCAGCATGCGGAAGGCGCCGCGCAGCAGGGCCTGGTCGTCCGCGAGCAGTACCCGGATGGTCATGCGTGGTCCCTGTCCTCTCGAACGGCGCGGTCCGCTCGGGCGGCGCGGTCGTCCTGTCCTTCGGCTGGTGTCGGGCGGTCGGTGTAGTCGGTGTGGTCGGTGTGGTCGGCGCGAACGGCGTGGGCGGTGAGGTCCACGCGAGCGGTGCGGGTGGTGAGGTCAATGAGGTCGGTGTGGGCCGCGCGGTCGTCGCGGTCGTCGCGCGCGGTACGGGCCGCCCGGACCACGTCGGCGGCGGTGAGGGCGGCCGCCGTCTGGGGGCCGTCGTCCCGGGCGCCGGTGCGCAGCGGCAGTTCGGCGATGACCAGGAAGCCCCCGTCGGGCCGCCGGTCGGCGCTGAGCCGGCCGCCGACCGCGCCGGCCCGTTCGCGCATGCCGATCAGGCCGAATCCGCTCTCGCCAGGGGGGTGCTGGGACCGGGGGACGGCTCGGGGGCGTCCGATCGCGATCGGCCGGCCGTTGGCGACGCTCACGGCGACCCGGGTCCCGCTGTAGGCCAGGGTGACCTCGGCGTCGGCCCCGTGGGCGTGCTTGGCCACGTTGGTCAGCGACTCCTGGACGATCCGGTAGGCGGTGAGGTCCACTCCTGGCGACAGTGGGCGGGCCTCGCCCTCGACGGTGAGCCGGACCGGCAGGCCCGCCCGCTCGAAGGTGTTGATCAGTTCGGGCAACCGGTCCAGGCCGGGAGCGGGTTCGAGTGGGGCCGGCTCCTCGGCGCGGCGCAGCAGGCCGACGGTGGCACGCAACTCCTGGAGGGCCGAGCCGGTGGCGTCGGTGATGTGGCTGAGCACCTCGCGGGCCTTGACGGGGTGGCGGTCCATGAGGTGGACGGCGATGGCGGCCTGGGCGTTGGCCAGGGCGATGTGGTGGGCCACCACGTCGTGCAGGTCGCGGGCGATCCGGATCCGCTCGTCGGCGACCCGCCGGCGGGCCTCCTCCTCGCGGGTGCGCTCGGCCCGTTCGGCGCGCTCCTCGATGGCCGCGAGGTGGACGCGGCGGTTGCGGATGGAGTCGCCGAGGGCTCCGGGCAGCAGGGCCCAGGCCAGGACGCCGATCCGTTCGCCGATCGCCCCGCCGGGGCCCAGCAGCAGGGAGGTCCCGGTGAGCAGCACGGTTGAGAGGACGGAGACGCGGAAGGCGGTCGCGCGGTCGGTACGGACGGCGAGGAAGTAGAGCGAGAGCAGCAGCGGGGCGGACAGCATCGGGGTGAGCCGGGGGGCGCTCCAGACGAGCAGCATGGTGCAGAACAGGGTGAAGAACACCACTGCGCGCGGCCGACGACGGTGGAAGAACACCGCGACGGCCGAGACGAGCGCGAGGACGCAGGTCATCGGGTCGACCTTGATGAACTTCCCGGCGGCCTGGTCCGTGGTGGCGCCGAGGGCGGTGATCACGATCAGGGCCACGCCTCCGGCGGCGTCGAGCAGCCGGGGGTGGTCGCGGCGCAGGCGTTGCCAGGTGTCGCTCATGCTCGTGCTCTCCGGGTCGGGGGCCTGGCCGCGCCCTCGCCGGGCGGTGCCAGTTCGTGCCGCGCCCGCCCCGGCAAGGGGGCGGCGGGGCGCGGTCGGGGGCCGCCGCGTGTGCGACGGCCCCTGACGTCAACGGTAAACGGTTGGGCTCGAACCATTGTCCGAGCCGACCGGTGCCGACCGGATCCGGCCCCGGGGGTGCCGGGGAGGTCCGGGGC
>NZ_JBHUAF010000497.1:0-5153 GCF_042789895.1 Kitasatospora sp. NPDC056783 | reverse complement strand
CCTCGACGGCCTCCTCGGAGCCCGCGACGTCGGAGAACGTCGTCTTGGGCGTGTCCTTGGTGATGAGCTTCGCCTTGGACTTGCCGAAGTTCATGACGCGGGAGCCGCCGCCCTGCATCTGGTTCATCAGGAAGAGGAAGACGACCACGATGAGGACGAAGGGGAGGGCCTGCATGAGTCGTGCGGGGTGTGAGGACAGACGCACGGACCCTCGACCCCCTCCTGGGAGCCCCGCATGCCCATCGCCAGCGTCAACCCCGCGACCGGCGAGACCCTCCAGACCTTCGACCCCCTCGACGCGGCCGGCGTCGAGCGGCGGCTGGCCCGCGCCGAGGCCGCCTTCCACAGTTGGCGCGGCACCTCCTTCGCCGCCCGTGCCGCCCTGATGCACCGCGCCGCCGACCTGCTGGACCACGGCCAGGAAACGGTCGCCCGCACCATGACCGAGGAGATGGGCAAGCCGCTCGCCGCCGCCCGCGCCGAGGCCGCCAAGTGCGCCAAGGCGATGCGCTGGTACGCGGACCACGCGGAGGCACTGCTCGCCGACGAGCACCCGGCCGAGGCCGACGTCGCCGACTCCGGCGCCGCCCGCGCCTATGTCCGATACCGGCCGATCGGCCCGGTACTGGCCGTCATGCCCTGGAATTTCCCGTTCTGGCAGGTCATCCGGTTCGCCGCGCCGGCCCTGATGGCGGGCAACGTCGGCCTGCTCAAGCACGCCTCCAACGTGCCCCGCACCGCGCTGGCGCTGGAGGACCTGTTCCAGCGGGCGGGATTCCCGGAGGGCTGTTTCCAGACCCTGCTGATCGGCTCGGGCGCGGTCGAGGGCGTGGTCCGGGACCGCAGGGTCGCCGCCGTCACCCTCACCGGCAGCGAGCCGGCCGGGCGGGCGGTGGCGTCCGCCGCGGCGGACGAGGTGAAGAAGGCCGTCCTGGAACTGGGCGGCAGCGATCCGTTCGTCGTCCTGCCGAGCGCCGACCTGGACGCCGCGGTGCGCACCGCCGTCCGGGCCCGGGTGCAGAACAACGGCCAGTCCTGCATCGCCGCCAAGCGCTTCGTCGTGCACACCGACGTGTACGACCGCTTCACCGCCGCCTTCACCGAGGCGATGCGCTCGCTGCGGGTCGGCGACCCGATGGACGAGGACACCGACGTCGGTCCGCTGGCCAGCCGCCAGGGCCGGGACGACCTGGAGGAGCTGGTCGAGGACGCCCGCACCCGCGGCGCCCGGGTGGAGTGCGGCGGCGGACGGCCGACCGGCTGGGACACCGGCTGGTTCTTCGAGCCGACGGTGCTGACCGGCATCACCCCGGCGATGCGGATCCACCAGGAGGAGACCTTCGGCCCGGTCGCCACCGTCTACCGGGTGGCCGACCTGGACGAGGCGGTGGCGGTCGCCAACGACACCCCGTTCGGGCTCAGCGCCAACGTCTGGACCACCGACGAGGCCGAGCGGGAGCGCTTCGTCCGGGACATCCAGGCCGGCGGGGTGTTCTTCAACGGGATGACGGCCTCCCACCCGGCGCTGCCCTTCGGCGGCGTCAAGCGCTCCGGGTTCGGGCGGGAGCTGTCCGGGCACGGGATCCGGGAGTTCTGCAACGTCACCACGGTGTGGATCGGCTGAGTCCTCCCGGACCCCCGCTCACTCCGGCCGGGTCAGGCCGCCCCGATCGGACCGGGACACTCCGGCCGGGTCAGGACGCCACCCGGTGCCTGCCCGGTCCGGGGGTCATCCAGCGGGCGACCACCCCGCCGATGGCGATCAGCGTCAGGCCCCAGAAGATCGCCATCGGCACCAGCACCGGCAGCAGGCTCACCTGGACGGCGACCATGCAGAGCCCGATCGAGAGCGCGATCATGAACGTCACCACGGTGGGGCTGAGGCTGAGCAGCCAGTGCCAGGCGCGGTGGCCGAAGCCCCGGCCACCGCGGACCGCGGGGCCGGTACCGGGTTCCGTGCCGGTTCCGGCCTCGGCCCGGGCGTCGATTTCCTTGTAGGTCAGCAGGTCCATCGGGATCGTCTCCAATGCGGACGGCTGGACGGGCGGGAAGCCTGCCCCGGAGGGGGTCAGGACGCCTTGCGGGGAGCCGCGGACTTCCGGGTGGTGGTCTTCTTCGCCGCCGGACTCCCCTCGGCGGTCCTGGCGGCGGCCTTCGATCCGTTCTTCGTGTCGGACCCCGACGCCGTCTTCGCGGCCTGCTTCGAGGCGGTCTTCGGGGAGGCGGTCTTCGGGGCGGTCCTCGGAGCGGCCTTCGGGGCGGTCTCCCCGGCCCCGGCGCCCCGCCCGCCCTTGGCCTGCTTGAGGCTGCTGCGCAGCGCCTCCATCAGGTCGATCACGTTGTCCGGCGCCCCGCCCGGCTCCTCCTCGTGCGGCACCTCGACGCCCTCCAGGCGTGCGGTGATCACCTGCTGGAGCGCTTGCTGGTAGTCGTCGTGCAGCTGGGAGAGGTCGAAGTCCTCGGAGAGGGTGTCCATCAGCGACCGCGCCATCTTGAGCTCCTGCGGCCGGACGGTGACGTCCTCCTCGGGGCCGATGCCGGCCGCCGGGCGGACCTCGTCGGGCCAGATGCAGGTCTGGAGCACCAGGGTGTTGTCGTGCACCCGCAGCACCGCGGGCGACTCCCGGGTGCGCAGCGCGATCTTGGTGACGGCGATCTGCCCGGACTGGGTGAGCGCGTCGCGCAGCAGCGCGTACGGCTTGGCGGCGGCCTGGTCGGCGACGCCCACGTAGTAGGCCTTGGAGAACATCAGCGGGTCGATCTCGCCCTCGTCCACGAAGGCCAGCACGTCGATGATCTTCTTGCTGGGCAGCGGCAGGTCGGCGAGGTCCTCGTCGGAGAGCGTGACGGTCCGCCCGTCGGGGGACTCGTACCCCTTGGCGATCTCCGCGTACGGAACCTCCTTCTCCTCCCGCTCGCAGTACCGCTTCATCCGCACCCGGCCGCCGTCCTTCGCGTGCACCTGGTGCAGCGGGACGTCGTGCTCCTGGGTCGCGGAGTACAGGTGGACGGGGATGCTGACCAGCCCGAAGCTGATCGTCCCCTTCCAGGTGGTCTGCATGGGGCCGCTCCTACGACATGCCCCCGGAAGTCCCACTGTGCCCGGATTCGCGCGGATCGGCCACACCGCGCCGACAATGGGCCGAGGAGGTCGATGCGGATGACCGCCCACGGCCGGGAGAACCGGCGGGAGGACCGGCGGGAGTGCGGCCGGGAGCCGCCGCCGGAGCGGTACGGCTACCTGGTGACGTACACGGTGCGGGGCGAGTCCGGCGTCCGGCGCGCGGAGGTGACCGTGGTGCCCGGATACTCGCAGGAGGAGGACATCCCCCGGATCCTGGCCGCCCGGCTGGCCGGACGGGCCCCGGACGCGGACGGGCTCACCGTCCTCGAACTGCGGCCGATTCGAGCGCCGACAGGGCCTGGAAGCCTTTTCGATCACTGACGTTGCGTCAGATTTGAGGCTTCCATGCCACCTTTCCACCCACTCTGACCAGGGCTTTTGTGTCCGTTTAGCGAACAGTTACCAAGACATTGTTCCGATCATCGGTGCACAGAAGTTAGGTTGCGATGCAACGCGCGGTTCAGTCCCCCACCCTCAGGCACATCGAGCCGAGGGACGTACACCGCGCTGGAAAGGCACAGGGCACCCTTGATGAGTGCGGACACCACCAGGCCCGTGACGGCCACGAAGGTCCCCCAGCAGTCGGGACCGATCGGACACGGCGGCGACGGCCACCTGAAGGCGGGTCTCAAGAACCGCCACCTCTCGATGATCGCCATCGGCGGCGTGATCGGCGCCGGCCTCTTCGTCGGCTCCGGCGCGGGCATCGCGACCACCGGCCCGGGCATCCTGCTCTCCTACACGATGGCCGGCGTGCTGGTCGTCCTGGTGATGCGGATGCTCGGCGAGATGGCCGCGGCCGACCCGCAGAGCGGCTCCTTCTCCGCGTACGCGGACCGGGCGCTCGGCCGCTGGGCCGGGTTCACCATCGGCTGGCTGTACTGGTTCTTCTGGGTCGTGGTGCTCGCGGTCGAGGCGACGGCCGGCGCGAAGATCCTCAACGCCTGGATACCCGGCGTGCCCCAGTGGGGCTGGGCACTGATCGTCATGGCCGTGCTGACCGCCACCAACCTCTTCTCGGTCGCCTCCTACGGCGAGTTCGAGTTCTGGTTCGCCGGCATCAAGGTCGTCGCGATCGCCGCCTTCCTGGTGATCGCCACGCTCGCCGTCTTCGGCGTGCTGCCGGGCACCCACGCGGTCGGCGCCACCAACCTCACCGGGCACGGCGGCTTCCTGCCGCACGGGGTGGGCGCGGTGTTCACCGGCATGCTCACCGTGGTCTTCGCCTTCATGGGCAGCGAGATCGTCACCCTGGCCGCCGGCGAGTCGGAGGACCCGGAGAAGGCGGTCAGCAAGGCCACCAACAGCGTCATCTGGCGCATCGGGATCTTCTACCTGGGCTCGATCCTGCTGGTGGTCACCCTGCTGCCGTGGGACTCCGCCGACGTCAAGGCGAGCCCGTACGTGGCCGTGCTGGACCACGTCGGCATCCCGCACGCGGGCCAGGTGATGAACGTGATCGTGCTGACGGCCGTGCTGTCCTGCCTCAACTCCGGGATGTACACCGCCTCCCGGATGGCCTTCTCGCTCGGCCGGCGCGGCGACGCCCCGAAGGCCTTCGCCACCGTGACCGAGCGCGGGGTGCCCCGGGTCGCGATCCTGGCCTCGGTGGTGTTCGGCTTCATCGCCGTCTTCCTCAACTACACCTCGCCGGACACGATCTTCGCCTTCCTGCTCAACTCCTCCGGCGCCGTCGCGCTCTTCGTCTGGCTGGTGATCTGCTTCTCCCAGCTGCGGATGCGCAAGATCATCGAGCGCGAGATGCCCGAGCGCCTGACCGTCCGGATGTGGCTGTACCCGTACCTGACCTGGGTGGCCATCGGCATGATCGGGTTCGTGGTGGCGTACATGTTCACCGACGCCGACGGGCGCAAGCAGATGTACCTGTCGCTGGTCGCCGCAGCCATCGTGCTGGCGGCCTCGGCCGTGGTGGGCCGACGGCGGCGGGCCGCGGTGGCGGCGGGCTCCTGACCCGCCCGCCCCGCGCGTGAACGCCGGGCCCGGGAGCCGATGCGGAGGCTCCCGGGCC
>NZ_JBHUAF010000496.1:0-5158 GCF_042789895.1 Kitasatospora sp. NPDC056783 | reverse complement strand
GCCCGGGCCCGGGAGTCGCCCTCCCGCGCCCGGGCCGGCCCGGATCACCCGTTGATCTGATGGAGCGTCACTTCTGCTCGCTGAGAGCCTTGTTGAGCAGCACGACGTTGACGCCCTCGTTGCCGAGGAAGCCGGCCGAGCGGCCCTCGGTGAACTCGTCGACCAGGCGCTTCACCGTCTCCACCGGCAGGCCGCGGTTCTTCGCGACCCGGTCGACCTGCTCCTCGGCGTACGCGACGGAGATGTGCGGGTCGAGGCCGGAGCCGGAGGCGGTCAGCGCGTCGGCGGGGACGGTCGCCGGGTCGACGCCGTCGAAGGCGGCGACGGCGGCGCGCCGGTCGTCGACGGCCTTCAGCAGGTCCTCGCTGTTCGGACCGAGGTTGCCGGCACCGGAGTTGTCACCGGCGTAGCCGTTGGTGGAGGGCCGGGGCTGGAACCACTGAGGGTCCGGCCGGGGCTCCTCCTTGGGGTCCGCCGGGTCGGCCTTCGGGAGGTCGAAGCTCTGGCCGATCAGGCTGGAGCCGACCTGCTTGCCGCCGGACGTCACGATCGAGCCGTTGGCCTTGTCGTCGAACGCGACCTGGCTGATCCCGGTGATCAGCAGCGGGTAGGCGATTCCGAGGATCACCGTGAGCACCAGCAGCGCGCGCAGCGCGGTGAGGTGGGTGCGCAGGATCGTCGGCAGGGGCTTGGACATGGTTTTCTCTCCTTCCCCGTGTCAGCCGAGGCCGGGGATGAACTGGACGATCAGGTCGATCAGCTTGATGCCGACGAACGGCACCACCAGGCCGCCGAAGCCGTAGACCCCGATGTTGCGGCGCAGCAGCGAGCTGGCGTCGGACGGGCGGTAGCGCACGCCGCGCAGCGCGAGCGGGATCAGGCCGATGATGACCAGGGCGTTGAAGACGATCGCCGAGGTGATCGCGGACTGGGGGCTGTGCAGGCCCATGATGTTGAGGTGGCTCAGGCCCGGGTAGACCCCGGCGAACATCGCGGGGATGATCGCGAAGTACTTGGCCACGTCGTTGGCGATCGAGAAGGTGGTCAGCGCGCCGCGGGTGATCAGCAACTGCTTGCCGATCTCCACGATCTCGATCAGCTTGGTGGGGTTGGAGTCCAGGTCGACCATGTTGCCGGCCTCCTTGGCCGCCATGGTCCCGGTGTTCATCGCGACGCCGACGTCGGCCTGGGCGAGCGCGGGGGCGTCGTTGGTGCCGTCGCCGGTCATCGCGACCAGCTTGCCGCCCTCCTGCTCCTTCTTGATCAGGGCCATCTTGTCCTCGGGGGTGGCCTCGGCGAGGAAGTCGTCCACGCCCGCCTCCTCCGCGATCGCCTTGGCGGTCAGCGGGTTGTCGCCGGTGATCATGACGGTCTTGATGCCCATCCGGCGGAGCTCGTCGAAGCGCTCCCGCATGCCCTCCTTGACCACGTCCTTGAGGTGGATGACCCCGAGGACGCGGGCGGGCTCGCGGCCGGTCCTCGCGGCCACCACCAGCGGGGTGCCGCCGGCCGCGGAGATCCGGTCGACCAGGGCGGCGACCTCGTCGCCGACCGAACCGCCGTTCTCCTTCACCCAGGCGGAGACGGAGCCGGCCGCCCCCTTGCGGACCTGGTGCACCCCCTCCGCCTCGTCCAGGTCGACGCCGGACATCCGGGTCTGGGCCGTGAACGGGACCCAGGTGGCGTGCGTCAACTCGCCCTGGACACGGGCCCGCAGACCGTACTCGCTCTTGGCGAGGACCACGATCGAGCGGCCCTCGGGGGTCTCGTCCGCGAGGGAGGAGAGCTGGGCGGCGTCGGCGAGTTCCTCGGTGCCCACCCCGGGGGCGGGCAGGAACTCGGCGGCCTGGCGGTTGCCCAGGGTGATCGTGCCGGTCTTGTCGAGCAGCAGGGTGTTGACGTCGCCGGCGGCTTCGACCGCGCGCCCGGACATCGCCAGCACGTTGCGCTGCACCAGCCGGTCCATGCCGGCGATGCCGATCGCGGAGAGCAGCGCGCCGATGGTGGTCGGGATGAGCGCCACGATCAGGGCGACCAGGACGATCATCGACTGCGGGGCGCCCGCGTAGGTGGCCATCGGCTGGAGCGTGACGACCGCGACCAGGAAGACGATGGTCAGCGAGGCGAGCAGGATGTTGAGCGCGATCTCGTTCGGCGTCTTCTGCCGGGCGGCGCCCTCGACCAGGGCGATCATCCGGTCGATGAAGGTCTTGCCGGGCTCGGAGGAGATCTTCACCACGATCCGGTCGGACAGCACCTTGGTGCCGCCGGTGACGGCGCTGCGGTCGCCGCCGGACTCGCGGATCACCGGCGCGGACTCTCCCGTGATCGCCGACTCGTCGACGGACGCGACTCCCTCGACGACGTCGCCGTCGCCGGGGATGATCTGGCCGGCCTCGACCACCACGTGGTCGCCGAGCCGCAGCGCGGTGCCGGGCACCTCCTCCTCGGCCCGGGTGGCCGGCCAGTTCGTGAGCCGGCGGGCCATGGTGTCGGTCTTGGTCTTGCGCAGGGTGTCGGCCTGGGCCTTGCCGCGGCCCTCGGCGACGGCCTCGGCCAGGTTGGCGAAGACCGTGGTGAGCCAGAGCCACACGGTGATGGACCAGGCGAACACGGAGGGGTCGGCTATCGCGGAGACGGTGGTGACCACCGAACCGACCTCGACCACGAACATCACCGGGTTCTTGACCATCACCCGGGGGTCGAGCTTCCTCACCGCGTCCGGCAGGGACGCGATGATCAGCTTCGGATCGAGGAGACCGCTCGCCACTCTGTGCGGTGCGGCGGGCTCGGTCCGGTCGGCCGGTGCGGGGTTCTCGGCGTTGAGCGTAGGGGTGGACATCAGGAGGACAGACCTTCCGCGATCGGCCCGAGAGCCAGGGCCGGGAAGTAGGTGAGGCCGACGACGATCAGGACGACGCCCGACAGCAGGCCCACGAACAGCGGCTTGTGGGTGGGCAGGGTGCCCGGAGTGGCCGGGACCGGCTGCTGCTGGGCGAGCGAGCCGGCCAGCGCCAGGACGAAGACGATCGGCAGCAGCCGGCCGAGGATCATCGCCAGGCCGAGCGCGGTGTCGTACCAGTCGGTGTTGACGGTGATGCCGCCGAAGGCCGAGCCGTTGTTGTTGGAGGCCGAGGTGAAGGCGTACAGCACCTCGGAGAAGCCGTGGGCGCCCGAGTTGAGCATCCCGGCCCGCTCGCCCGGCAGGGCCATCGCCACGCCCGTGCCGACCAGCACGATCGTCGGAGTGGTGAGGATGTACAGCGAGGCGAACTTCATCTCCCGGCCGCCGAGCTTCTTGCCCAGGTACTCGGGGGTGCGGCCGACCATCAGACCGGCGACGAACACCGCGACGACCGCCAGCACGAGCATCCCGTACAGGCCGGAGCCCACACCGCCGGGCGCGATCTCACCCAGCATCATGTCGAAGACCGTCAGCCCGCCGCCGAACGGCGTGTACGAGTCGTGGAAGGAGTTCACCGCACCGGTCGAGGTCAGCGTGGTCGTGGCGGCGAACAGCGAGCTGGCGGCGATGCCGAAGCGCTGCTCCTTGCCCTCCATCGCGGCGCCCGCGGCCTGCAGGGCGCTGCCCTGGTGCTGCGACTCCGCGAAGGTGAGCAGGGCGGTCGAGGCGATCCAGAACAGGCCCATCACGGCGACGATCGCGTAGCCCTGACGGTTGTCCCCCACCATCCGGCCGAAGGTCCGCGGCAGCGCGAACGGGATCAGCAGGATCAGGAAGATCTCGACCAGGTTGGTGAAACCGGTCGGGTTCTCGAACGGGTGCGCCGAGTTGGCGTTGAAGAAGCCGCCGCCGTTGGTGCCGAGCAGCTTGATGACCTCCTGGGAGGCCACCGGGCCGCCCGGGATCTTCTGGACCTCACCGCTGAGGGTCGTCAGGTCGGTGAAGCCGTGGAAGTTCTGGATCACGCCGTTGGCGGCCAGGACCAGGGCGAAGACGATCGAGATCGGCAGCAGCAGCCGCAGGTTGATCCGGGTGAGGTCCACCCAGAAGTTGCCGACCCGGTCGGTCCGGTTGCGGGTGAAGCCCCGGATCAACGCGGCGACGACGGCGATGCCGACGGCCGCGGAGACGAAGTTCTGCACCGCCAGGCCCGCCATCTGCGCCAGGTGGCCCATCGCGGACTCACCCGCGTAGGACTGCCAGTTGGTGTTGGCGACGAACGAGATCGCGGTGTTCCAGGCCTGGTGGCCCTCCATCTGCGGAACTCCCAGGTTCAGCAGCAGGTGGCCCTGGAGGCGGATCAGGCCGTACAGGAAGAGGACGGAGACGGCCGAGAAGGCCAGCACCGAGCGGAGGTAGGCCGGCCAGCGCTGATCGGCGTCGCCGTCGACGCCGATCAGCTTGTAGATGCCGCGCTCGACTCTGAGGTGCTTGGAGGTGGTGAGCAGCCTGGCGATGTAGTCGCCGAGGGGGCGGTAGCACAGGGCCAGCGCGCCGACGAGGGCGAGCGCCTGCAGCCAGCCCGCGAGAGTGGATCCCATGTCAGAACTTCTCCGGGAAGATCAGCGCCACGACGAGATAGCCGACGAGCGCGACGGCCACGACCAGACCAGCGATGTTCTCGGCGCTCATGCGGCCACCTCGCTGCGCTCGCCGGGCGCCTGGCGCAACACGCGCCCTTCGATGGTTCGTTCGCTGCGCTCACTCACAGCTTCTCCACCCCCCGCGCGATCAGGGCGATGACGGCGAACACGGCGACCGTGACACCGACGTAGATGAGATCGGACATGGGCTCCACCAGAGTGGTTCGGGAGATGCCGCGGCCTGGGCCGGAGGGGCTCCGCGCGGCGCCGGTGGACGACCGGCAGATGCAGCAAAGCAGCCGTCAGAGGCGCGTTATGGCTCCCTGACGCCCTCCATACGGGTGATAGCGCGACGTTGACGCGACGTTGACGGACGCTTCACCGGACCGAGACCCGGGCCGGGGGCCTTGCGCGCGCCGGCCGCGGCTGTGCGGCTCCGTGGCTCTGCCGCCCTGCCGCCCTGCCGCCCTGCCGCCGGGAACGGGACGGCCCCGGACGGCGGCATCATGCCCGTCGCCGGTCTGCCCCTGCCCTTCGTCAGTTACGGCGGTACCGCCATGTTCGCGGCCTGGATCGCCATAGGGCTCCTCCAGTCGATCAAGCTGCAACG
>NZ_JBHUAF010000495.1:0-5184 GCF_042789895.1 Kitasatospora sp. NPDC056783 | reverse complement strand
ACCGCCTGGTCGTGCGGGCTGCGCGGCACCATGCCGCGGTCGCGCCACTTGTACGGGGCGGTGGAGCTGATGGCCAGGCCGGGCGGCAGGGCGTCCACCACCCCGCGCATCATCACCAGGATGCCCACCGACTGGAAGGTGGCCACGAACAGCAGCGGGATGCGCGCCACCCGCGCCCGGGCGAGCTGCGCCCGGTACACGGCCGCGAGCGCCGGCAGCAGCCGGGCGGCGGGGGCGAGCGGGGCGGGGGCACCCGTGGACCGGCGGGTCTCCGGCGCCGAGAGCAGCGTCACTTGGCCAGTCCTCCGTGGCGGCCGCCCAGCTTGAGGTAGGCGTCCTCAAGGCTCGGGGTGGCGAGGGTGAAGTCGTCGAGCGCGGCGAAGGCCGGGCCGGTGGTGACGGCGGCGACCAGTTCGCGGGCCTGTTCGGGGGTGGTGCGGACGGTCCAGCGGCGCCCGGTGCGCTCGGCCCGTTCGCGCAGCGCGGCGACGGCGGGGACGTCGAGCGGCGCCTCGTCCCGCCAGACCAGGTCGAGCCGGACGTCGCCGTCCACCAGCGCCTTGAGCCCGCCGGGTGTGTCGCAGGCGATCACCCGGCCGTCGTCCACCACGGCGACCCGGTCGAGCACCGTCTCCGCCTCGATCACGTTGTGGGTGACGAGCAGCACCGTCGTCCCGTGCTCGGCGCGCCGCCGGTCGACGGCGCTCCAGACGGCGCGCCGGGCGACCGGGTCCATGCCGGTGGTCGGTTCGTCCAGGACGAGCAGCGGCCGGTCCCCGACGAGGGTGGCCGCGAAGCAGGCGAGCCGCCGCTGTCCGCCGGACAGCTTGGCGAGCGGCCGGGCCGCGATCGGCTCCAGCCCGAGTTCCGCCAGCACCTCACCGGCCGCGCCGCGGGCCCGGGCGCGGGTGAGGCCGCGCAGCCGGCCGGTGGTCTCGGCGGCGAGCGCCACCGTCAGCTCGTCCAGCGCGGTGGACTCCTGCCCGAGGTAGCCGAGCAGCCGGGCGGCCCGTTCGGGGTGCCGCACGATGTCGTGGCCGAGGAGTTCGACGGAGCCGGAGTCGGGGCGGAGCAGGCCGGTGAGCTGGCGGACCAGCGTCGACTTCCCGGCGCCGTTCGGTCCGAGCAGCCCGAAGATCTCGCCCTGGCGGACGGTGAGGGTGATCCCGTCGTTGGCCCGGATCTCGGTGGCGGCCGCGCCGCGCCCGGCGCGGTAGGTCCTGACCAGGTCGCGCACGGCCACGCACGGCAGGGGTTCCTCGGGTGCTCGCCCCGCCGTCTCGTTCACGACCGAAGACTCTACGCGCTCATACGGGCGAACCGGACAAGGGGGCCCGGCCTGCGCCTTCGCCGCTCCCGCCCGGGCCGCCGGGCCGGGCGGGCTCAGTCGTCGACGACCATCGTCCCGCCCGGCACCCGGGCCGCGAGTTCCTTCCAGAACCCGGCCCGGATGGCGTAGCGGTCGTGTTCGTCGATCTGGTCGTCCTTGTGTGCCAGCAGCCCGAAGCGGGCGGCGTAGCGCAGCAGTTCGCCGTCCACCCGGTGCGGGATGCGCGGGTAGTCGGGCCAGAGCGTGGTGAGTCTCTCGGTGTCGCCGACCCGGTCGCTCCAGCGCCGGGCGAAGACCTGCCCGACCTCGTGGGCGTCGCCGCCGATGGAGGTGATGTCCTCCTCGCGGTCGGCCCAGCGCTGCTCGGCGGTGGTGAGCTGGGCGAGCGTGGGCAGGCTGTCGCCGGCGGTGACGGCGGGTTCCGGGGCGGGCCGGTCCACCCAGCCGCGGTCGGAGGACCACCGGAGCACCGGCCCGGCCTGGGCGGCGGCGGTGTGGCCGTTCACGCCGTGCCCGTTGGCGCCGGTGGCACCGGCGACGCCGTTGGCCACCGGGGCGATCGGGGTGACCGAGGAGGTGCGTCCGGCCAGGTCCTTCGGCGTGGGGACGACCTTGAGCGCGGCCGCCGGCTGCGGCCGTCCGTCGTCGGCGGGGCCAGGCTCGGCCGGGGCGGCCTCCGCGGCGACCGGGCGGGCCACCGGCGGCACCACGGTGGGCAGCACGGCGGGCGGGGCGGCGAGGATCTTGGCGATCTCCTGCCGGGCCCCGGGGGCCGGGAAGGGGCTGGAGTGCTCCCGCAGCGAGAAGGACCCCTCGATCCACTCCCGGTCGAGCACCCGCCGTTCGTCCGCCTCGCCGACCAGGTCCTCGGACTGGTTGAAGTCGCCGTCGGCGGCCTGCAGCGCCCACAGGTGGACGGCCACGCCGTGCTCCTTGGCGGTCATCATGCCGGGCAGCAGGTCCCCGTCCCCGGTGACCAGCACGACGTCGGCGCAGGCCCGGTTGCGGGCGAGTTCGGAGAGTTCGGCGTGCATCGCGGCGTCCACGCCCTTCTGCACCCAGCGCCCCTCGGCCCGGGTGAGCGCGCCGAGCCGTACGGTGACCCGGGGCAGCACCCGCAGCCGCCGGTGCTCGGGCATCGGGCGCCGGTCGGGGGCGGCGTCGAACCAGTAGATCCGCAGCAGCGGCAGCCCGGTCTCGGCCTCGGCGCGCTCGCGCAGGGCGGCGATCAGGGCCGTGTGGTTCACGGTGACCTTGGAGCGGGACGGATCCCCTGCGAGCAGGCTGGCGGCGGCGCCCAGCAGATATCCGGCGTCCACCAGGACGACACAGCGGTCCATCGCGCACCTCTTTTCGCTCGCCCTCGGAAGCCATCGGCTGGTCGATTCGGCCGTGACGGCCGACCGTTCGGCCGGGCGTGCCGCGGTGAGGGGCCCCCGGTCGCCGCCCGATCGTTGGGTCACCTTCTACCCGCGGTTCGCCTGCCGAACCTCTCCGGTCATCCCGTTACCGCAAAGGCCGTACCAACGCAACGCAAAAAAATGCGAAGGCGGGCCCCGTACAACGACGGGGCCCGCCCGAGGTCACGCGGTCGTGTTCCGACCGGTGGACGGAGGTGTTCAGCCCTTGAGCTCGGCGGCGACCAGCTCGGCCAGCTGGACGGCGTTCAGCGCGGCGCCCTTGCGCAGGTTGTCGTTCGAGACGAACAGCGACAGGCCGTTCTCGACGGTCTCGTCCACCCGGATGCGGCCCACGTAGCTCGGGTCCTGGCCGGCGGCCTGGAGCGGGGTGGGGATGTCGGACAGCTCGACGCCGGGGGCGCCGGTGAGCAGCTCGACGGCACGCTCGGGGCTGATCGGGCGCTCGAAGCGGGCGTTGATCTGGAGCGAGTGGCCGGAGAAGACCGGGACGCGCACGCAGGTGCCGGCGACCTTCAGCTCCGGGATGCCGAGGATCTTGCGGCTCTCGTGGCGGAGCTTCTGCTCCTCGTCGGTCTCGTTGGAGCCGTCCTCGACGACGGAGCCGGCCAGCGGCACCACGTTGAAGGCGATCGGCCGCTGGTAGACCTTGGGCTCGGGGAACTCGACGGCGGCGCCGTCGTGGGCGAGCGCGGCGGCGCCGGCCTCCACGACCTTGGCGGCCTGGTCCCGGAGCTCGGCGACACCGGCCACGCCGCTGCCGGACACGGCCTGGTACGTGGAGACGACGAGGGCGGCGAGCCCGGCCTCCTCGTGCAGCGGGCGCAGCACGGGCATGGCGGCCATGGTGGTGCAGTTCGGGTTGGCGATGATGCCCTTGGGGCGGTCCGCGATGGCCTCGGGGTTGACCTCGGAGACGACCAGGGGGACCTCGGGGTCGCGGCGCCAGGCGGAGGAGTTGTCGATCACGACGGCGCCGGCCGCGGCGGCCTTGGGGGCCAGGGCCTTGGAGGTCGAGCCGCCGGCCGAGAAGATCACGATGTCCAGGCCGGTGTAGTCGGCCGTGGCCGCGTCCTCGACGGTGACCTCGGTGCCCTGCCAGGGCAGCGTGCGCCCGGCCGAGCGGGCCGAGGCGAACAGCCGCAGCTGCTCCACCGGGCCGATTCCACCGGGAAGCCCGGCGCGCTCCGCCAGGATCTCGCGGACCACGCCGCCGACCTGGCCGGTGGCACCGACAATGCCGATCTTCATCTCCGACTACTCCTCTGAATGGTGCTGTTCACAGCCGCGCTCTGCCCATCATGCCTTGTCACGCGGGTGCGGCGGCCTGGTGTTCCACGCTGTGAGAGCGTTCCTACTGGTCCAGACCACTGGCGAGGGCCAGCGCGGCGCGGACCTCCGCCTCCCCGGCCGGCAGCAGCGGCAGCCGTACGTCCGGGGTCGGGATGCGGCCCTGGGCGTGCAGCACGCCCTTGGTCACCGACGGGTTCGGCGCCGTGAAAGCGGACAGCGCCAGACCGGTCAGCCGGTGCCCGAGCGCCCGAGCCCGCTCCACGTCCCCGGCCCGCCAGGCCTCGGCCAGCTCCACGAACCGGGCGGTCGCCAGGTGCGAGGAGGCGAGGATGCCGCCGGCCGCGCCGAGCGCCAGCATCGGCGACAGGTAGGCGTCCTCGCCGGTGAGGAACGCGAACCCCTCGGGGGCGTCGGCGAGCAGCTCGGCGGCCGTCTGGTCGAACCCGCCGGTCGCGTACTTGACGCCCACCACGCCGTCGATCGCGGCGAGTTCGCGCAGCGCGGCGGTCGAGAGCTGCTGCCCGGTGCGGTACGGGATGTGGTAGACGACCAACGGCAGCGGGCTGCTCGCGGCCAGGGCCCGGAAGTGCGCGACCGTCCCGGCCTCGCCGGCCCGGACGAAGGACGGGGTGGTGACCAGCGCCGCCGCCCCCGGCACCTTGGCGCCGAGCGCGGCCAGCGCCTCGCCGACGGCCCGGGTGTCGCCGCCGGAGGCGCCGACCAGCAGCTGGGCCCCGCGCGCGGCGCAGGCGGCCGCCGCGACGTCCAGCACCGCGTCCCGCTCCTCGGCCGTCAGCGCGGCCGGCTCCCCGGTGGTGCCCAGGGCGCAGAGCCCGGCCGCCCCGGCGTCCAGCACCTCGTGGGCGAGCTTCTCCAGCGCGTCCAGGGCGACCGAACCGTCGGCGGCGAACGGGGTGATCAGGGGGACGTAGATGCCCTTGAGTTCCATGCCGACGATCCTGCGTCCGATCGATCGCCCAGGTCCAGTTCACATTTCCGACGCTTCTCGTAAGCTGAGCCGATGCTCGACGGGCCCCCTCGGAGGAGAGGGCCTAGGCCGTGTCTCACAATTCGCGTCGGATCAGCGCGCGGCGTCGGGCGCCCGGCTGGGCGTGCCGGCGAAGCGTCCTCGTACTGGGTCGT
>NZ_JBHUAF010000494.1:0-5210 GCF_042789895.1 Kitasatospora sp. NPDC056783 | reverse complement strand
CGGCGGCCCGCGACGTGGATCAGCGGATCAGAGGACGCCCTGTCGGGCGATCAGCAGCTCAGGTTGTTGCCCGGCACGGTGCCGAGCAGCTGGGTGAAGCGCTGGTAGGCGTTGATCCGGCTCTGCACCTGCGCGGGGTTGCCGCCGTTGCACTCCAGCGAGCCGTTGATGCTGCGGATGGTCTCACCGAATCCGTAGCCGTTGACGATCGCGTTGTGCGGGGTCATGGTGCCCGGCCCGTTCTGGGTGTTCCAGTACCAGAGCGCGGTCTTCCAGGCGACGGCCGGGTCGGTCTGCACCAGGTTGGGGTTGCGCAGCAGGTCGATGCCGAGGGCGTCGCCGGCCGCCTTGTAGTTGAAGTTCCAGCTCAGCTGGATCGGGCCGCGCCCGTAGTACGCGGACTGGCCGGCCGGGCATCCGTACGGCTGCGAACTGTCGCAGTAGTGGGGGTAGTTGGCGGTGTTCTGCTCGACCACGTAGACCAGCGCGCCGGTCTCGTGGTTGACGTTCGCCAGGAAGGCCGCGGCCTCCTGCTTGCGGACGGTGTCGCCGCCGGTGGCCGCGAAGGCCGGGTAGGCGGAGAGCGCGTCGATCAGGCCCTGGTAGGTGTAGAAGGGGTTCCGGTTCGGGAACATCTGGTCGAACTGGGCCTGGCTGACGGGGAATCCGCCCGGGTTCGGCGTGGCGGTGGAGGTCGGCGTGACGGTCGGGGTGGCGGTCGGGGTCGGGGTCGTCGTCGGACCGGTGCCGCAGCCGCCCTGGTCGGACCAGACACCGGAACCGCCGGTGCTGGGCGGCTCGTTCTGGGTCCACCACTTGGCGAGCCAGTTGTGGCCGTTGTACGAGACGGCGGCGCCGCCGGTGTAGACGGCCGAGGAGCTCCAGGGCGTGGCGCAGACGGCGGCGCTGGCGTTGGCCGCGGGCAGCAGCAGGACCACCGCCAGCGCCGTGGCGACGGTGGAGAGCAGTGCGAGCAGGCGTTTCATGGACACTTGATCACCCCTTGTGCGGTGTGGGGCCGCACGGTCGTGGAGGTAGGGACGCAGGGGCAGGGAAGCCGGAGCCCCGCGGGGTGGGGGCACGTCGTGGGGGGACGGGCCGACCGGGGTGCGGGCCGGATGCGGGGCTGCCCCAGACTCAAGCGGAGTGGTCTATACCTGTCAAGGGGTTGCGGGCAAAAGATGCAGTCCGCGCAACGATCGGGTGCCCAAGTACAACGCCGTCAGGGCTCGGGATGACCATCCCGGCACCCCCTCGCGGCGCTCCGGGACGACACGGGGTGCTCTCCCGGGCAAACGGCCCCCGGAGGCCGGCCCTAGCGTTGGCCCGCCGCAGCCCAGGCGTGGTCCGGAAGAGACAGGGAAGTCCCATGCCGTTCATCACCGTTGGCCAGGAGAACTCCACCGCCATCGACCTCCACTACGAGGACCACGGCACCGGCCGGCCGGTGGTGCTGATCCACGGATTCCCGCTGGACGGACGCTCCTGGGAGCGCCAGAGCGCCGCGCTGCTCGACGCCGGCCACCGGGTCATCACCTACGACCGCCGCGGCTTCGGACGGTCCTCCCACCCCGCCACCGGCTACGACTTCGACACCTTCGCCGCCGACCTCCACACCGTGCTGGAGACCCTCGACGTCCGCGACGCCGTCCTGGTGGGCTTCTCGATGGGCACCGGCGAGGTCGCCCGGTACCTCTCCTCCTACGGCTCCGCCCGCGTCACCGGGGCCGTCTTCCTCGCCTCCCTGGAGCCGTACCTGCTCAAGACCGACGGCAATCCGGACGGCGTCGCCCCGCAGGAGTTCTTCGGGGGCATCGTCGAGGCCGTGAGGGACGACCGGTACGCCTACTACACGGCTTTCTTCCACGACTTCTACAACCTGGACGAGAACCTCGGCACCCGGATCAGCGAGGAGGCCGTCCGACGCGGCCTCGACATCGCCGCCTCCGGCGGCGCCTTCGCCGCCGCGGCCGTGCCGGCCACCTGGTACACGGACTTCCGCGGCGACATCACCGGCGTCGACGTGCCGGCCCTCATCGTGCACGGCACCGGCGATCGCATCCTGCCCGTGGAGAGCACCACGCGCCCGTACCACGAGGAGCTCCCCGACGCCGAGTACGTCGAGATCGACGGCGCCCCGCACGGTCTGCTCTGGACCCACGCCGAGGAGGTCAACACCGTGCTGCTGGCCTTCCTCGCCGAGTGACTCGGAGAACGGCCGCCCGCACCCGGAGAACGGCCGGCCGCCCCCACGGCCGCCGGCTTCACCAGGACCGGCGGTGGAGCGCCATGTGCACGGTGTCGACGACCTGGATCAGCGCGGCCCGGGTGGTGCCGGTGGGGTGGATCCCGCCGACCAGCAGGAAGCCGTGCATCACCCCCTGGTAGCGCGTCGACACCACCGGGACGCCCGCCGCCCGGAGCCTGGCCGCGTAGGCCTCGCCCTCGTCCCGCAGCACGTCGGCCTCGGCGGTGACCACGAGCGCCGGCGGCAGCCCCACGAGCTGCTCCAGCGTGGCGCGCAGCGGGGCGGCGGTCGTCTCCCGCCGCCGCTGGGGCTCGGGCAGGTAGTCGTCCCAGAAGCGGCGCATGTGATCGCGGTGCAGGAAGTAGCCGGTGGCGAAGCGGTGGTAGGAGGGGGTGTCGAAGTCGGCGTCGGTGACCGGGTACAGCAGCACCTGGTGGGCGAGCGGGACATCGCCGCGTTCCCGGGCCAGCAGGGTCAGCGCCGCCACCAGGTTGGCCCCGGCGGAGTCGCCGACGGCGGCGATCCGGTCCCCCGCCAGTCCGATCTCGTGCCCGTGCTCGTGGATCCAGCGGGCCACGGCGTGGCACTGCTCGACGGCCACCGGGTAGCGCGCCGCGGGTGCCCGGGCGTAGTCCACGTACACGACGGCGGCGTCGGTGCCCAGGGCGAACTCCTGGATCAGCCGGGCGTAGCAGTCGGCGTCGCCGAGCGACCAGCCGAGGCCGGGCAGGAACAGCACCACGGGGCTGGGCTCGGCGGTGCCGACGGGTCTGGTCACCTGGACGTGCACCCGCCCGCCGGGCCCGCAGGGCAGGGCGAGCCACTCCGAGGTGACGCCGCAGGGGTCGTCCGGGTCCTCGTGCCCGTCGCGGACGGCCTCCTCGCCCGGCCCGTCGTCCGGAACGCCGCCGTGAGCGGGGAAGCCGTGAGCGGGGAAGCCGTGAGCGGGGAGTTCGCGGGCGGGGACGTCCCGGGCGAGGAAGGAGAGGTCCGGCAGTCCCGTCGCGGACCGGCCGGCTTCGGTGTCCAGGAACTCCTGGAGCGCCCGGTCGAGCACCGGACGCCGCTCGGGCAGAGGGGTGGGATCGGACAACTCATCGCTCCTGGCCTGATCGGAAGGGCTCGGCAACGCGACGCCTGCCCGGGTATGGGCCCGGTCCGCGCCTGGCGGAAGGTCGGCCCCCCGACACCTCGCGCACGCCACCGACGGTACTGCCGGAGAGTCGGGACCCTTGCCTGATCGTGCACGGATTTCCGTCCAGAATAGGCGACTCCCCGTCCGGCGCCGGCCCGCGGGGCGCGCCGCCGGTGTGGCGGGATGCCGTGATCGGCCCCGAAGCCCGGTTGGAGCAAGCGGGTTGACGAATCCCCTCCACCGGCCGACGAGCGTGCCCACCGGAACGCCCCGGGGGCCGGGGCCGGCGGCCCTGGCGGCGCGGGCCTGCGGGAACCGGGAGGGGAGTGGCCGCGCGGGTCAACCGGCCATGGCGGCACGGTCGTCGGCGACGTCGGTCTCCCGGGGGGCCTGGAGCAGGTCCAGGAGCTTGAGCCCCATGTGCAGCACCAGGCGGTGCGCGCCGTCGTCCAGGTCCAGGCCCGTGATCTCCTGGATCCGGCGCAGCCGGTAGTACAGCGAGGTGCGGTGCAGTTCCAGGATCTCCGCGGTCCTGGGCACCGAACCCGCGTTCTCCAGGAAGCAGCGCAGGGTCTCCTCCAGCCGGGAGCCCGCGCTGTCGTCCAGCAGGCCCAGCAGCGGTTTCGGCAGGAGGGAGTCGTTGAGCGCGCTCTCCGGCAGCTGGAGGAACATCGTGAACTCCCCGAGCCGTTCCCAGTCGCCGACGCCCTCCAGCCGGGGCAGCCGACGGGCCGCGCGGACGGCGACCCGGGCCTGGTCGTGGGAGATCCACGCGTCCGCCAGCGCCGTGCGACGGCCGCCCACCCCCACCGCGACGTCCACGTCCGCGCCCAGGAAGGTCCGCAGGGAGCGGACGATCGCGCGGCACTGCGCGTCCAGTTCCTCCTCCGCCGGTTCCCGGTCGAAGACCTGCACCAGGACCGCCCCGTCCTGCTCGACCGCGAACAGGCCGCGGGCCGGACGGGCGTGCCGGAACGGCTCCAGCGCCCCGCGCAGCGCCACGGCGACCTCGCCGGTCGTCCCCGGCCGCCCGGGGACGACCACGGTGGTCACCACCACGTGCGGGCCCGCCGGGAGGAGGCCGTCGTCCACCAGGCGCTCGTGCGCCGCGAACCGCAGCGCCGAGTCCGAGCCGACCAGCCGGCCCAGGAACCGGCGGGTGCGCTCCTCGTCGACGTCCGAGGCCAGCCGATCGGCGTACATCTCGACCGCCACCGTGCGGGCGACCCGGTCGATGGCCTCGGTCTCGGCCTCCGTGAGGGGCTCGCCCACCGCCATGACCTTCAGGATGCCCAGCAGGTGGCCCCGCCGGCGGATCGGGACGCAGTAGCGCGGCTGCATCCCCAGGTCCTCGCGCCCCGGCAGGATGCCCGGGGCGGTCCACCCGGTGACCCCCTGGGACAACACGTGGCGGATGAACTCGTCGTCCGCGACGCCCTGCAACAGCGTGCGCACGCGCACCCGGTCCTCGTCGCCGAAGTGCCGGCTGGTGCAGATCAGCCGCACCAGCGGGTCGGCGAGGACGACCGAGCGTCCCAGTTCCTCGGCCAGGCCGTCCACCAGGGTCTGCAGCGCCTCGCCTCCGGAGCGCGCGCGCCGGATCCACATCGTCATGATCAACTCCTTCCCGGCACGCCATTCATACAAGGAGCGAAGCAGATGGACAACGTTCAACAAAACGAGGGGAGGGCGACGCCGCCCGGCCGCTGCCCGCCAGGCACCCCGGGCGGCGCCCACCCCTCGGCGGAAGGCCGCGCAACGACTTCGGGGGCGACCGGAAGATGGTGAAAAGGCCCGCACATCAAGGGAGTTCACCCGGCAGGACGG
>NZ_JBHUAF010000493.1:0-5212 GCF_042789895.1 Kitasatospora sp. NPDC056783 | reverse complement strand
GGCCCCGGGAGCGTACGCTCCCGGGGCCGCTCCCGTTCTGCGCACATGCGCCCTCACTCGTCCGAGTGAGTTGGCGGTGCGCCAACTGCGCCATTGCGGGATCATGCGTCCCCACGCCAGGGCGGCGGCCTATTCTCCTGACGGACACTCACCGTCGGTCCGCCCGACGCGCTGAGGCAACACGGGGTCCGTACGGCGGGGAGGTCGAGATCGCTACCGACTGTGGAGGCTCGACCCTGCCGCGAGGGGCGGCACGCTACCTGGTGGCCGTCCCGGTCGTGGCGCTGTGCTGCCTGGTGCCGCTGCTGCCCGCCGCGGCCGTCCCCGGGGTGCCGCGCTGGCTCGGTGCACCGGTGGACTGGCCCAAGGTCGGGCTGCTGGCCTTCCTGCACGCGTGCTGGGAGTCACTGGCCCAGGGGTTGCCCACGCCCTGCCTGGTGCTGGTGCGTCGGCTGCTGGGCCGTCCGGCGCTGCCCGAGCGGGCGCCCGCCCGGCCCGGGGTGAACGCCTTCTTCCCGGTGCTGTTCGCCGGGGTGCTGATGCTCCCGCCGGCCGCCGCCGCCCTGGTCGCCGCCCCGGCCGCGCTGCTCGGCGGACCGAGCGGGCGCGGCTGCCGCCCGCGGCAGCTGTTCAACGGCTCCCAGCTCGGGCTGTGCGCCTTCGCCTCCTCGGCCGCCTTCCACCTGCTGCGCGGCCCCCAGCTGCTGCTGGGCTCCCGATTCCCGGCGGCGCTGCTGCCCGGGTTCGCCGCCGTCGCGGTGTTCTGCCTGGTCAACGGGGCGGTGGTGGGCGTCATGCTGATGCTCAGCGAGGGCCGCCGGGCGGTGGTGCTGCTGCGCGGGGCGCACTCGGTGTGCGGGCTGCCGGTGCTGGTGCACGCGGCCGGCGGGCTGATGGTCGCGGTGCTCTGGCAGGGCCCGTACGGCGCGTTCGCGGCGCTGCTGGCGCTGCTGCCGCTGTCCATCTCCGCCTGGGTGTTCGCCCAGGGCCAGCGTGAGCGGGACGCCCACCAGGCCACCGTGCAGTCGCTGGTGCAGGCCGTGGAGATCAAGGACTCGTACACCCGGGGCCACAGCGAGCGGGTCGGCCGGGCCTCGGTGCTGATCGCCACTCAACTCGGCATGGAGGCGGAGCGGCTGCGCACCCTGCGCTTCGCCGGAATCCTCCATGACGTCGGCAAACTGGGGGTGGCCACCGAGCTGCTGCGCAGAAACGGTCCCCTGACCGAGGCGGAGCGCCGGGCGGTGGAGATCCACCCGGTGTACGGGTACGAGCTGGTCCGCGGGATCGACTTCCTGCGCGAGGCGCACACCGGGATCCTGCACCACCACGAGCGGATGGACGGCCGGGGCTACCCGAGCGGGCTGACCGGCGACCGGATCCCCGAGTTCGCCCGGATCATCTCGGTCGCCGACGCCTTCGACTCGATGACCTCCACCCGCTCCTACCGGCGCGGCCGTCCGGTCGGCGAGGCGGTGGCCGAACTGGAGCGCTGTTCGGGCAGCCAGTTCGACCCGGTGATGGTGCGGGCGCTGATCGACGCGCTGGCCGAGCACGACTGGCAGCCGGTGGTGCACTCCGAGGACTCCATCGAGGCGGTGCCGGACATCCCGCTCGGGGTGCCCGAGCCGGTCCGGGCGGCGCCGGGCCGGGTGCCGCCCCAGGGCGGGAGCGTTCCCACGGCCGGGCAGCCGTGAGGGCGGCCTGGCGCGCGGCCTCCGGCCGGACGGCGTCGGGGAACGTGGCGTCCGGTGGCGGGCTTCCTGGTGGCGGGCTCCCCGGCGGTGCGGTTTCCGGTGGCTCGGTTCCCGGCGGTGCGGTTTCCGGCGGTGCGGTTTCCGGCGGGGAATGGCTGGGGCGTGTGGCCTTCGGCCGCACGCCCTGCGGGCGCAACGCGCGCGCGGTGCACGCGGCCGCCGCCGCGCTGCTGGCGCTCGCGCTGGGCGCGGTCGCGGTGCGCGGGCTCCCGCAGCCCGGCGTCGCACTGGCCTTCACCACGCTGATCGCGCTCGGCGAGTGCGTCCGGATCACCCTTCCGGGCGATCGGGAACAGGCACCCATCGGCGCGGCCGGCGCGCTGGCGTACGCCCTGCTCGGTCCGCTGCGCGGGGTGCCGACCGCGCACGGCACGCTCCAGGTGGTCGCGGTGACCGGGGCCGGCCTGCTGCTGGGCGGGCTCGCCCGCCTCGTCCTGCCGTGCCGCGTCCTGCCGGGCGCCCGCGAGGAGCGCCCGTACCGTCCGCCCTGGGCCGACCCGGCCCGCCGCGACGCCGCCGCCCGCCGACTGCTCGCCGTCGGTTTCGCGGCCGCCGTCTTCCAGCCGCTCTACAACGGCGGCATGGTCGACCGCTTCTCGCCGCAGGGCCCGGGCTACGGGGCGTTCCTGACCGCCGTCGCCGCGCTGGCCGCGCTCTGCGACGCGACCCTCGCGGCGCTGCTGCGGCGCTCCGTCGGCGGGCCGCGGTTCCCGGCGGCGCTGGAGGACGAACTGCGCTCGCTGTTCGGCATCGGCTCGGCGATCGTCGCCACCGGGATGCTGGTCAGCCTCGCGGCCGGTGAGGTCGGGCTCTGGGCGCTGCCGCTGTTCTGCACCCCGCTGCTGCTCGCCCAGGTGTCCTTCCGGCGGGCTGCCGCGGTCCGGGCCACCACCGGACAGACCATCGCCAGCCTCGCCCGGGCCACCGAGGTGGCCGGCTACACCCCGCACGGGCACGCGCGCCGGGTCGCGGACACGGCGTGCGCGCTGGGACGCGAGCTGGGGCTGGGAACCCGCGAGCTCGCTCTGTTGGAGTACGCCGCGCTGATGCACGACGTCGGCCAGCTGTCCCTGGTCGAGCCGGTGCCGGACGGCGCCACCGCGCTGCTGCCCTGCGCCGAGCAGCAGCGGATCGCCCGGCTGGGCAGCGAGGTGATCAGCCGCACCGGGGTGCCCCGGCAGGTCGCCGAGCAGGTCGCCCGGCTGGCCGACCCCTGCGCCGCCCCCGCCCCCGGCGAGGGCCCGGTGCCGCTGGCGTCCCGGATCATCCGGGTCGCCAACGCCCACGACGACCTGCTCACGGCGGCCCGTGGCCGGGGCGTCGGCGAGGCGGTCGGGCGGCTGGAGGCGCTGGAGGCGCTGCGGCTGGGCCGCGGCCGGGTCTACGACGCCCGCGTGGTGGACGCCCTGGCCAGGGTCGGCGGGCCGGCCCGGGGCTGAGCCGGCGGCCGGGTGCGGGGGACGGTCGGCGCGGCCGGGACCTCTGGGAGATCGGGGTGCGAGGGGCCGGGAGGACCGGGTTCCGGCCACCAGGGGTTGAGAGGGCGCGATCGGGCGGGCAGGCTGGGGAGGGGCGGGCCCCAACCTCGGCGGTGGGGAGCGCGGGCGGGGGCGGGCGTGGTTGGATGCGGTCGTAGCGTGGAACACCGACCCGGGGCACCGGGCTCCGTACCTCACCGAGGCGGTACGGGCGCGGTGGCACGGGACTTGAGCGGACGACGACGGCAGGGACGAACGTGAGGATCTTCCACCGGGCACGGCACCGGCCGTCCGCCACCTGGCGGCAGACGACCGACCGGGCCTTCACGCTGATCGGCGACGGCCGCTACGAGGACGCCGGCGCGCTGCTGGTGATGGCCGCCGACCTGGAGCCGTGGCTCTCCGACTCCTGGTTCAACCTCGCGCTGCTGCACAAGTTCCGCCGGGACTGGGAGCAGGCCCGCTCGGCCGGCCTGCGCGCCGTCGCCCTGCTGGACCGCGAGCACGGCGCCCCGGACTGGTGGAACCTCGGCATCACCGCCACCGCCCTCCAGGACTGGCCGCTGGCCCGCCGCGCCTGGCAGGCGTACGGGCTGAAGCTGCCCGGCGGCCCCGGCACGCAGCAGGACGGCCCGGTCAGCCTGGACCTCGGCACCACCCCGGTGCGGCTCTCCCCGGACGGCGAGTCCGAGGTGGTCTGGGGCCGGCGGCTGGACCCGGCCCGGATCGAGGTGCTGTCCATTCCGCTGCCCTCCTCCGGCCGCCGCTGGGGCGAGGTGGTGCTGCACGACGGCGCCCCGCACGGCGAGCGGGTCACCGACGGCGTCGCCTACCCGGTGTTCGACGAGATCGAGCTGTGGGCGCCCTCCCCGGTGCCGACCTATGTGGTGCTGCTCCAGGCCGCCACCGCCGGGGACCGGGACGCGCTGGAGCGGCTGGTCGCCGACGCCGGCTACGCCGCCGAGGACTGGACCTCCTCCGTGCGGCTGCTGTGCCGGGCCTGCTCGGAGAGCCGGATGGCCTCCGACGACGGCGTCGCCGCCCACCACGACCCGCACGACGACGGGGACGCCGCCCACCCCGGGCACCTCAGCCACCTCAGCCAGGGCGGCGCGGCCGGGATGTCCTGGCTGGTCGAACGCGAGTGCGGGATCGCCGCCCCGGCCCACCTGGTGCGCACCCTGCTGGACCGCTGGGTCGCGGCGGCCCCGGGAACCCGGGCTTACCGGGATCTCGAAGAAGTGTGCTGAGTACCCTGGTGAGGTAACGCGTAGATCGAATGGAAGCGGAAGACATGGCGGAGCAGCACGAGCACGATCACGAGCACGATGTGGAGGGGACGGCGCCCGAGACGCCCGTGAAGGTGATCGGTGAGGAGCCCGACCTCAGCAAGGGCACCGCCCGCCCGATCACCGTCGTCGGCAACCCGGTGCTGCACTGCGAGGTCAAGGACGTCACCGCCTTCGACGGCGAGCTGTCCGCGCTGATCGACGACATGTTCCAGTCCATGTACGCCGCCGAGGGCGTCGGCCTCGCCGCCAACCAGATCGGCGTCGACCTCAAGGTCTTCGTCTACGACTGCCCGGACGACGAGGGCGTGCGCCACATCGGCCACGTGATCAACCCGAAGCTGGAGGAGTACCCGGCCGACCGCCGCCGGGTCCTCGACGACGGCAACGAGGGCTGCCTCTCCGTCCCCACCGCCTACGCCGAGCTGGCCCGCCCGGACTACGCCTCGGTCACCGGCGTCGACAAGGACGGCAAGCCGATCCAGGTCGAGGGCACCGGCTTCTTCGCCCGCTGCCTCCAGCACGAGACCGACCACCTCTACGGCACCCTCTACATCGACAAGCTGTCGAAGCGGGACCGCAAGGACGCCCTGCGGCAGATGGCCGAGGGCACCCCGAAGTACGCGACGGTGCCGAACGCGTAAGGCGCGGTCGGCGGACGGCGAGGGCCGGTGCGGGTGATCCGCAC
>NZ_JBHUAF010000492.1:0-5241 GCF_042789895.1 Kitasatospora sp. NPDC056783 | reverse complement strand
GCGGGCGGGGCCCGTCGGATGGGACCTCCCACCGAAAGCGGGCGGGAACGGGCAGAATGCGGACCGGACCTGTCAGGGAGTGGCAGGCGGCGAGGGAAGGTGTGAGGGATGTCGGAGGCCAGCAACCCGGTGCCGGCCGGGGGAGCGGCCGGTCGGGCCGAGCGGGCGGCACAGCGGCGGGCGGCGGCGTCGAAGTACGCGCTGCTGCCGCTGCGGCTCTTCCTCGGCGTCACCTTCGTCTACGCGGCCCTCGACAAGCTCTCCGACGCGCACTTCCTGGCCGGGGCGGGCGACCCGGCCTCCTTCGTCTCGCAGACCCAGGCCGCCAAGGCGGGCGGCAGCCCGATCGCCTTCCTGCTCGGCCCGGCCCTCGACCACCCCACCCTGTTCGCGCTCGTCATCGCCTTCGGCGAGCTGGCGGTGGGCCTCGGCACCCTGGTCGGCCTCTGGGGCCGGGCCGCCGCGCTCGGCGGCGCGCTGCTCAACCTCAGCCTCTGGCTGACCGTGAGCTGGAGCGTCTCGCCGTACTACCTCGGCAACGACCTGGCGTACCTGATGGCCTGGACCCCGCTGGTGCTGGCCGGCACGCCGTACCTGTCGGTGGACGGCTACCTGGCCAGCCGGGCCGGCCGGGACCGCGCCCGCGGGCTGGGCGAGGACCACGTCAAGCGCCGGGCCCTGGTGGACGGGGGGATCGCGGCGGTCGCGATCGGCGGGGCCGGGCTGCTCACCGGCTCGCTGACCCGGACCTTCGGCCGGGACGAGCCGGCCGCCCCCAAGGAGTCGGCGGCCCCGGTCTCCACCGCCCCGACGGCGGCCGCCCCGGCGGTGGCCGCCGCGAGCGTGCCGGTCGGCGGCTCGGCCCAGGTCAAGGACCCGGCCACCGGGGACGCCGTCTACATCGTGCAGCCCAAGGCCGGCCAGTACTGCGCCTTCTCCGCGGTCTGCACCCACTCCGGCTGCGCCGTGGACGCGCCGAAGAACGGGCAGCTGTACTGCCCCTGCCACGGCTCCCGGTTCGACGCCGCGACCGGCGCGGTGGTCAACGGGCCCGCGGTCAAGCCGCTGTCCAAGTACGCCGTCACCAAGGACGGCGACCAGCTGACCCTGGGCCCGCAGCAGAGCTGAGGCCCGGGGAGCCCGCCGTCACTCCTCCCGGTCGGGCCGGCCGCGCCGGGCCACCGCCGCGACCGCGCCGGCCAGGCCGCCGACGCCGAGCACGATGAGGGCGACCGGGACGACGATCCGCCCGTTCACCGACTGGTGGTTGACGGCCGCGATCAGGTAGAGCACCGCGATCACGGTGAACAGCGCGCCCGCGATCAGCGAGAACACGTCGAGCCGGTGCTTCCTCACTGCTGGACCACCTTGATGTTGCCGAGCCCGATTCCGAGTTCGAGATTGAGGGTGCCCTTGGCCGGCTGCCCGTTGGCAGGGCCGATCAGGTAGTTGTGCCGCCCGGTGGTGTCGCCCTGCTCGCCGGGGACGGAGACGTTGCCGAGGCCGACCCGCGCCACCAGGTTCACCGTCACGTCGTCCGGCACGACGACCAGCATCTCGCCGGCGCCGAGGTCGGCCTTGGTGGAGAGGGTGGCCCCGGCCGGGTCGATCGCGGACAGGTCCAGCCTGACGTCCCCGGCACCCAGGTTGTAGCGGTCGCGCAGGTCGGCCGCCGAGGCGACGGTCCAGGCGCGGTCGCCGACGGCGTCGCTCACCGAGGTCGGCGAGTGGCCGACGAAGGCCAGCGCCAGGGTGAGCAGCAGACCGGTCACCGCCAGCCGACGGGCCCGGCCGAACTTCGCGCCGACCAGCAGCGTCAGGCCCACCACCAGCAGGGCGGCGGCCAGGATCGCCGTGCCCCGCAGGGCGGGGTTGTGGTGGCCGCCGGAGGAGGCGCCCCAGACCGCGGCACCGGCGCCGACCGCCAGCAGGAAGCCGAAGAAGCCGAGCGCCGAGCGCTCCCGGGGGCGCCGCACGGCGGCGGGCTCGGGGCGGCGCTGGGCGCGCTCCTTGCGCAGTGGGTCGCCCTCGGGCAGGTCGGTGCGCTGCCACCAGGGCCGGGCCGGGCCGCCGACGGGCGGCGTGGGATTGCCGAAGGGGGGGAGCGGGGTGCCGTACGGCGGGGTCGGGGCGGCGGAGGCGCTGCCGTACGGGTTGCGCTCGGGGTGGCGCGGGTCCCAGAGGTAGCCGCCGGAGCCGGCGGCCGGGCCCGCGGGGTGCTCGGCCCGGGCCGCCGGCTCGTCCTGCTCCGGGCGCGGCCAGCGGTACGCCCCGCCGGCGGCCGCGGTGTCCTCGGACTCGGGGAAGTGCCGGTCGTACGGGCCGCCCCGGCGGCGCTCGCGCCCCCGGTGCCGACGGGCCGGGTCGTAGCGCACCGCCAGGAAGACCAGGCCGCCGAGCAGCAGCAGCGGGAACATCTGGTCGCCGTCGCCCATCGAGGAGAAGAACACCCCGGTGCCGATCACGGTCAGCAGCACCGCGCCGACCGACTGGCCGTCCACCCGCCCGGTGAGCACCCGCTGGAGCTCGGTGCGCCCGCCGCGGCCCTTGGCCTCGCCGTCGGTCGGGACGATCAGCCAGGCCAGGCCGTACAGGAACAGCCCGAGGCCGCCGGAGAGGCAGAGCACCACCGTGACGACCCGGAAGACCACCGGGTCGATGTCCAGGTGCCGGCCGAGGCCGCCGCAGACGCCGGCCACCACGCGGCGGTGCTCGGCCCGGGTCAGCGGCGGGCGGTCCGGTTCCGGCGGGGCGGAGGGCCCGGCCTCCTCGATGCGGGGGTCATCGGTCATGGACACCATCCTTCCGGCAGGACGGGCCCGGCCCAACCGGGTCCACCCCGGTCCGTACCCTGACTTGTCCCTGATACGGGATGGGGACACACCCTGATGCGCCCGCGGGTGCGCGCGTGGAACCATCGGTGGCGTGGCAGCCCCCGGTACCGATCCCCGATCCGTCGCCCCCGACCCCGCGCCGTCGGCCGGCGCCGACCCGAACGCCCCCGACGACGGGAAACCGCCCTACCGGCGGCTCTACCGAAGCCCGCAGGGGCGGATGCTCGGCGGCGTCGCGAACGGCCTGGCGGTGCACCTCGGGCTGCCGGTGCGGTGGGTGCGGCTCGCCTTCGTCCTGCTGTTCTTCGCGCAGGGGATCGGCGCCCTGCTGTACGCCGCGTTCTGGTTCGTGGTGCCGATCGGCATCGGCGAGCCCTCGCAGCGCGGCGGCGCCCAGTGGGTGTACCTCAACGGGGCGTTCGTCCCGGCCTCGCCCGGGATGCAGGGCGGCCCGCTGAGCAAGGGCGGCGGCCAGGCCGCCGGCTGGCTCGGCCGGATGCGCCGGCTGCTCCAGCACACCCTCCAGGGCGAGCCGGTGACCGCCCCCGTGGAGGGCGAGGAGGAGACCGCGCCGGCCGGCAAGGGCGGGCAGGGCGGCCTCGGCCAGCTCTCCGCGCTGGTGATGACGGTGATCGGTCTGATCGCCCTGCTGAACGTGCTCGGCCTGCAGACCGCCAAGCCGTACACCTGGCCGCTGCTGGCGATCGGCGTCGGCGTGGCGCTGGTCTGGCGGCAGGCCGACGACTCGCGCTGGCAGCGCTGGTTCGGCATCGAGGAGGGCGAGAAGCGGCGCGGCGCCTACACCCGGGTCGGCGCCGGCGTGCTGCTCGCCGTGGCCGGCACCATCGCGCTGCTCGCCATGCAGGGCGACGGTTCCACGCTCGGCTCGGTGGTCGAGGCCTCGCTCGCGGTGCTGGCCGGTGTGCTGGTGCTGCTCGGCCCGTACGGCCTGCGGCTCTGGCAGGACCTCGGCGCCGAACGGACCGCGCGCATCCGGGCCCAGGAACGGGCCGAGATCGCCGCGCACATCCACGACTCCGTGCTGCACACCCTGACCCTGATCCAGCGCCGGGCCGAGGACCCCAAGGAGGTGCTGCGGCTGGCCCGCTCGCAGGAGCGCGAGCTGCGGCTGTGGCTGTACCGCCCGGAGGCCGCCGCCGAGGCCGCGCCGGACACCATGGCGGAGTCGCTGCGGGCGGCCGTCGCCGAGGTCGAGGACCGGCACGGCGTCCCGGTCGAGCTGGTGATCGTCGGCGACTGCCCGATGGACGAGCGGATCGCGGCACAGATGCAGGCCGCGAGGGAGGCGACCGTCAACGCGGCCAAGTACGGTGGCGGGGGACCGGTCCAGGTCTACGCCGAGGTCGAGGGGAGGACGGTGTCGGTGTTCGTCCGCGACCACGGGCCCGGCTTCGACCCCGACACGGTGCCGGAGGACCGGATGGGCGTACGGGAGTCGATCATCGGCCGGATGAAGCGCAACGGCGGCACCGCTCGGGTGCGGCCGGCGGCGGGCGGCGGTACCGAGGTCGAGCTGGAGATGGAGAGAACGAATGACTGAGGCAGCTCCGGAGCGCACGGCCAGGGTCGTGCTGGTGGACGACCACCGGATGTTCCGGACGGGGGTCAGGGCCGAGATCGGCCGTACCGAGGTGACCGGCATCGACGTCGTCGGCGAGGCGGACGACGTGGACTCGGCGGTCCGCGTGGTCGCCGAGACCAGGCCCGACGTGGTGCTGCTCGACGTCCACCTGCCGGGCGGCGGCGGCGTCGAGGTGCTGCGCCGATCGGCCGGGGTGATGGGCGAGCAGGGAGGGGTGAAGTTCCTGGCGCTGTCGGTGTCGGACGCCGCCGAGGACGTCATCGGCGTCATCCGCGGCGGCGCGCGCGGCTACGTCACCAAGACCATCACCGGCACCGACCTGGTCAACGCGGTCTTCCGGATCGCCGACGGCGACGCGGTGTTCTCGCCCCGGCTGGCCGGCTTCGTGCTGGACGCCTTCGCGGCCACCGACACCCCGCCGGTCGACGAGGACCTGGACCGGCTCACCCAGCGCGAGCGCGAGGTGCTGCGGCTGATCGCCCGCGGCTACGCCTACAAGGAGATCGCCAAGCAGCTGTTCATCTCGGTGAAGACGGTCGAGAGCCACGTCTCCGCCGTGCTCCGCAAGCTCCAGCTGAGCAACCGCCACGAGCTGACCCGCTGGGCCACCGCCCGCCGCCTGGTCTGACCGGGGACCGCCGGGCCCGCCCCCCCCCGCGTGCGCCGGGGGGGCGGGGGTGTGGGGGGGGGTGGGGGGGGGGGGTCGGGGCGGTCGCTGGCGGGGCCGGTGGGGGGTTGTTGGATGTGGAATGAGGATGAATTCCGCCGGTACTTCGGTGGGGTTGTTTTGGCGGATTGGTTTCC
>NZ_JBHUAF010000491.1:0-5247 GCF_042789895.1 Kitasatospora sp. NPDC056783 | reverse complement strand
CGGGCCCTCCCCCGGGCACGACCGCCGGCCCGCCTACAGCGCCGCCTCCGCCCCCGGCTCCAGGACGAACTCCGCGTCGTCCGCGTCGTAGTCGTACAGCTCGCCGTAGCGGCCCCAGGCGATGGCGGTCTCCAACTGGAGCCGGGCGTCGGCGAGGTCGAAGCCGCGGCGCAGCAGGTCGAGGAAGAAGTCCTCGCGCAGTTCGTGGTCGTCGGTGGCGGCGAGGGCCTGCACGATGGCGCGGACCAGGGGGGCGCGTTTGGCGGCCGCGCGGGCGAAGAGCTGCTTGCTGGTGAGGATGTCGGCGGCGGAGAACTCGCGGCCGGCCCCGGTGACGGCCAGGCGCCCGTCGGCGGTGGTGGCCAGGCCCAGCAGGACGGCGGCGTCGACCAGGGGCAGCAGGTCGTCCACCTCGAAGTTCAGCTCGTCGGCGATCTCGGCGAGGCCTTCCTCGCCGCCCATGGCGAGCAGGATCTGCAGCAGGCCGGCCAGGCCGCCGACGCTGGCCCGGGGCAGCGGCACGGTGGTCGGGGTGAGCGGCGGGCGGCCGGGCGCGGCCGTGGCGGCGGTGCTCTCCTCGCGGCCGGTGAGGATGCCGTAGACGGTGTCGACGAGTGCCTCGAACTGCGGGGTGCGCCGGTCGCGGGGGCGGGGCAGGTCGACGGTCAGTTCGGAGCGGATCCGTCCGGGGTTGCTCGACAGCACCAGGATGCGGTCCGCCAGCAGCACCGCCTCCTCGATGTTGTGGGTGACGATCAGGATCGACTTGACCGGTGCCTCGTGCCCCTCCCACAGTCCGACGAGTTCGGAGCGCAGGTTCTCGGCGGTCAGCACGTCCAGGGCCGAGAACGGCTCGTCCATGAACAGCGCGTCCGGTTCGACGACCAGGGCGCGGGCGAATCCGACCCGCTGGCGCATGCCGCCGGACAGTTCCTTGGGGTAGGCGCCCTCGAAGCCGTCCAGGCCGATCAGGTCGATCGCCTTGAGTGCGCGTTCCCGGCCTTCCTGTTCGGCCACCCCGCGTGCCTGGAGGCTGAGTTCGACGTTCTGCTGGACGGTCAGCCAGGGCAGCAGCGCGAAGGACTGGAACACCATCGCCACGCCGGGGTTGGCGGCGGTCAGCGGGGTGCCGCGGTAGGCGACGGTGCCGGAGGAGGGGGCGATCAGCCCGGCCAGGCAGCGCAGCAGGGTGGACTTGCCGGAGCCGGACTTGCCGAGCAGGGCGACGATCTCGCCCTGGTCGAGGTGGAGGCTGATGTCGTCCAGGACGGGCAGGGCGCGGCCGTCGGGGGTGGTGAAGGTCTTGGTGACGCTGTCGGCCTCGACGATCGTGGTGCGGTCGCTGCCGGCGGTACCGGCGGTGCTGGCGGTCATCGCGGGCTCCGGGGTCAGAGGGCGTGGCGGGCGGTGGCGGGGCGGTGGCGGGGCGTCAGAGGGCGTAGCGGGTGTCGGCGAGGCGGTAGAGGCGCCGCCACAGCAGGCGGTTGAGGGCGACGACGTAGACGCTCATGACGGTGATGCCGACCAGGATCCTGGGGAAGGCGCCGGTGGCGGTGGCGTCGGTGATGTAGGCGCCGAGGCCGGTGGCGGTGAGGTGGTGCGCGCCGTAGTCGACGACCTCGGCGACGATGGAGGCGTTCCAGGCGCCGCCGGCGGCGGTGATCCCGCCGGTGACGTAGGAGGGGAAGACGGCGGGCAGGATGAAGGCGCGCCAGCGCAGCCGGCCGCGGACCTGGAAGCCGGTCATGGCCTCGCGCAGGTCGGTGGGGATCGCGGAGGCGCCGGCGACGACGTTGAAGAGGATGTACCACTGGGCGCCGAGGGCCATCAGGAGGATCGAGCCGAAGTCCAGCGAGATCCCGAGGGCGACGAAGGCGGCGGTGGCGAACGGGAACAGGAAGTTCGCCGGGAAGCTGGCCAGCACCTGGACCACCGGCTGGGCGAAGCGGGTGACCTTCGGGTTCATCCCGATCCACACCCCGACGGGCACCCACACCGCGGTGGCCGCCACGAGCAGTGCCACGACCCGGCCGAAGGTGAGGGCGCCGAGCCAGAACGCGTGCCCGAACTCGCCGAGGCCGACGGTCGTGTGGATGTAGTCGAAGGCCCGCCAGGCGCCGTAGACGACGGCCGCGGCGACGGCGCCGGCGAAGAACACGTCCCCGGTGCGCTCCCGGGCGGTGGCGCGGGCGAGCGGGTGCTCGGCGAGGCCGAAGACCCGGGTGCCGCGGTCCAGGGCCCGGCCGACCGGGCGCAGCGGGCGGGCGGCCAGTTCGGGGAGGCTGGAGCGGCGCAGCACGTCCAGGACGACGCTGCGGGGCCGGTCGGCGGCTTCGGCCTCCTCCACCCGGAAGCGTTCGGACCAGGCGACCATCGGGCGCCAGAACAGGACGTTCACGCCGATCACCATGACGGTCATCACGGCGATGGCGATGCCGACCTGTCCGAGGTCGCCGGCGGCGATGGCGGTGGCGGCGTAGGAGCCCATGCCGGGCAGGGCGTAGTGGTGGCCGAGGACGCTGATCGATTCGGAGGCGGCGAGGAAGAACCAGGCGCCGCCGAAGCTCATCATGCCGTTCCAGACCAGGGGGATCGTTCCGCTGGGGACGTCCAGGCGCCAGAAGCGCTGCCATTTGGTCAGCCGCATCACCCGGGCCGCCTCGTCGAGTTCGTGGGGCTGGGCGGTGAGGGAGGCGTAGAACGCGAAGGTCATGTTCCAGGCCATCGAGGTGAAGATCGCGAAGATCGACGCGCATTCCAGGCCGAGGATCGAGCCGGGGAAGAGGTTGATGAAGGCCGTGACCGTCACGGACAGGAAGCCGAGGACGGGGACCGACTGGAGGATGTCCAGCACCGGCAGCAGGACCTTCTCGGCCCGTTTCATCCGGGCGGCGGCGGTGGCGTAGACGAAGGTGAACAGGACCGAGGCGAGGAGGGCGATGAACATCCGCAGCAGGGAGCGCGCCGCGTAGGAGGGCAGGTCGGCGAGGTCGGTGGAGACGGTCGCCGGGGCCTGCTGGGGCAGGAAGGGGGCGTTGAGCGAGGGCGCGAGGCGCAGCAGTCCGTACAGCAGCGCGATCAGGGCGCCGGTGACGAGGATGTCGATCCCGCGCGGCCGGGGCCGGGTCCACACTCCGCGCGACGGGTACTCGCCCTCGCGTGCCACGCGCACCACCGCCCGATCGGCCCGGGCCGGTCGATCGCCGCCCAGGCGGTACTGAACCATGGCGGGCCCGGCGGGGGCGGGGAGCGAGGGGGCCGACGTGCGGACTCTCACCGGCTCGGCGGAACCCGGCGGGGCTCGCCCGGCGGGATCACGTCCTGACGGGGAGCCGACGGCGGGGCCCGCCGGGGCCGCGGGAGGGTAGCCGGGGGTCACGCGGCGGGTTCGTTCCCGTACGGAACGGCACCGCCCCGGTGTGCGGTGGGTCACATTCCCGGGCCCGTCGGGGCCTTCGGGTGACGAGGGTCACGCCCGGCGGGTGTTCGCGGCGCCCGGTGGCGGGCGCCCCCGGCGGGACTGGGCGGGCGCCGGTCCGGCACGGGCCAAGGGCCCGTCCGCTTCGGGACCTTGGTCGTGAATCCGCTCGACCTTCGGCCCGGTGGCGGCCCCGTGGAGGCCGGGCAACCGTGGACGGTCGCCCGTTGTGACCGGGCGGTGGCGCCGTCCGAGGTGGGCGGCGTCTTCCCCCGCCGTCTACCCGGCGCACGGCGCGCGGTGCGCGCCGTACGCTCCGGAGGACCCCAAGCACATGTCCCAGACCATCGACAACGCCCCGTATACCGCCTTCCACCGCAGGCTGGCCCTCGCCTGTTCGGGCGGACCGCTGCTCGACGGCTACATCCTGAGCATCGTCGGCGTCGCCCTGATCGGGATGCGTCCCGACCTCGGGCTCTCCACCGCCGAGGTCAGCCTGATCGGCGCCGCCGCCCTGGTCGGGATGTTCGTCGGCGGCGCGCTCTTCGGCGTGCTGACCGACAAGATCGGCCGGGAGGTGATGTACACCGCCGACCTGCTCGTGATGGTCGCCTGCTCGGTGCTCTCCTTCTGGGTGGACGCGGTGTGGGCGATCGCCGTGCTGCGCTTCGTGCTCGGCATGGCCGTGGCCGCCGACTACCCCATCGCCACCTCGCTGCTCGCCGAGTGGCTGCCCGCCAAGCAGCGCGGCCGCCTGCTCGGACAGCAGATCATCGCCTGGTACGCCGGCTCCGTGCTCGCCTACGTGGTGGGCTACCTGTTCCTGGAGCTGGCCGGACCGGGCAGCTGGCGCTGGATGCTGGCGAGCTCCACGGTGCTGTGCGTGGTCTTCCTGGTGATCCGGCGCGGCTCGCCGGAGTCCCCGCGCTGGCTGGCCGCCAACGGGCGGGTCGGTGACGCGGTGCGCGTGGTCGAGAAGCACCTGGGCGTGCGCGTGGACGGCCGGGAGCTGATGCCCGACCCGGCCGAGCGCGGCCGCCCCGCCGGGCTGCGCCTGCTGATGACCCAGCCCTACCGGCGCCGCACCCTGTTCTGCGGCCTGTTCTTCCTGTGCCAGGTCGGCCCGCTGTTCGCGATGCTCACCTTCGGCCCGCAGATCCTCTCCTCCTTCGGCATGCCCGGCGGCAACCTGATGGAGACCCTCGGCACCGGCCTGATCAGCCTCGTGTTCCTGCTCGGCTGCTACCCGGCGCTGCGCCTGATCGACACCCGGGGCCGGCGTCCCGTCATCATCTGGTCGTTCGCGCTGATGACCGTCCCGCTCGTGCTGCTGGGTGTGTGGCCCACCGCCCCCGCGGCCGTCGCGCTGCTGGCGCTGTGCGCGTACGCCTTCCTGTGCGGCGGGCCGAACGTGCTCGACTGGACCTACCCCAACGAGCTGTTCCCGACCGAGGTCCGGGCCACCGCCGTGGGCATCGCCACCTCGGTCAGCCGGATCGGCGCGGCCGTCGGCACCTACCTGCTGCCGCTGTCGCTGACCGGGCTCGGCACCGGGCCGACGATGCTGATCGCCGCCGGGGTCACGGCGGTGGGGCTGCTGATCTGCGTGGCGTGGGCCGAGGAGACGCGCGGCACCGCGCTCGGGGCCTCGCCGGCCGCCGCCTCCGGTGCCGGCGGGGGTCCGCGCCCGGCGCGGGGCGCGGTCCCGGCGCAGCGGGTGGCGCAGACGGCGCGCTGACGGCTTTCGCGTCACGGCTTTCGCGTCACGGCTTTCGCGTTGCGGCTTTCGCGCCCGGTGTTTCGACGGCGCCGCCCGGTTCGTCCGGGCG
>NZ_JBHUAF010000490.1:0-5249 GCF_042789895.1 Kitasatospora sp. NPDC056783 | reverse complement strand
CCCCTGAAGGCCCCCTGCCCGTCGGCAGGGGGCCTTCGCGCGTACGGCCGGGCGCTCCGAGGCGTCCTCGTTCCAGGCCTGTCCTAAAGCTCCTCCACCACCTCCACGCCGGGGCACTCACGCGCCAGGTCGGCGAAGAACCGCTCCCCGTCGATCACCGCCTCCGGCGGGTGCACCCCCGCCGAGCGCACCGTCCCGTCCAGCAGTTGGGCCAGTCCCAGGCCCGCCGGGACACCGGTCGCCTCCGCCATGTCCGCCAGCAGCCCGTCCGCCCCGGCCAGGTGGACGAGGACGGTGGCCGGGCGCCCGTCCCGCGTACCGGTGGCGGCGGCGAAGAACGGCGGGAGGGTGCCCGGGCCGCGCAGCCGGGGGGCGCGGGCCGCGGCGCGCAGGGTGCGGCGCACGGTGGGCCGGTCCAGATCGGCGGCGGCGCTCTCGTTGGTCAGCCGGCCGGAGTCGAGGTCCTCGCGCAGCACGTCCAGGTAGGCGGCGGTGCCGGTGGTGAGGACCATCAGGTTGGCCGCGTCTCCGCCGGGCCGCAGGCTGCGGTGCAGGGTGACCGGCTCCGGGTGGCCGACGGTGTAGGCGGTGCCGTGGCGGCCGCCGGGCAGGTCGAGGGTGACCGGGCGCAGCGGGCGCCGCCGGACGAGCCGGCCGCCCTCCACCGCCGCGACCGTCCCGCTGATCTGCTGCATCCAGTGCACGGCCGCCGCCGACACCGCGCCGTCCGGGTCGCGCAGCGAGGTGTCCTCGCCGGCCGCGGCGCCGACGTCGACCGGCCAGGCGGTGTGGACGTCGGTCAGGGTGTCGAGGCGGGCGGCGGCCCGGGCGGCGAGAAGGTTGCTGATGCCGGGGCTGGCGCCCAGGCCGATCACCGCGCGGACGCCGGCGGCGCGGGCCTCGCCGTCCAGTTCCAGCATCGCGAGGGTGGGTTCCCAGTCGTCGCAGATGTCCAGGTAGTGGGTGCCGGTGCGGATCGCGGCGCGCAGCACGTCGAGGCCGTGGCGGTAGTACGGGCCGACGGTGTTCAGCACGGCGTCGGCGTCGGCGAGGGCGGCACGCAGTTCCCGGCCGTCGGTGACGTCCACCCGGGCGGCGCGCACGGGCACGGGCGAGCCGGCGGCGAGGACGGCGGCGGCGCGGCGGGCGGCGTCGAGGTCGCGGTCGGCGATCACCACCTCGTGGGCGCCGGGCGGTACGTCGCCGGACAGGCCGGCGACGACCCGGGCGGCGACGCGGGTGGAGACCCGGCCCATCGCGCCGGCTCCGCCGAGGGCGAGCAGTCTCATCGTGGGTCAGCCCTTCCGGTGGTCGAGTGAGGTGAGGAAGTTCCGCATGCCGTCGAGGTAGCCGGGGGTGAACAGCGAGCGCGGCGCGGCGATCGCCAGGAAGGTGCTGCGCAGCTCGGAGTCCTCGATGTCCTTGGGCACGATGTTGTGGGTCGAGTCCGGGAAGCGGAGCACGTGCAGCAGGCCCGGGGTGCCGATCAGGCGGCGGTAGGCGGCCTCGGTGTCGTCGCTGTCGACGTTGACGTCCTGGCCGCCGAGGACGAGCTGCACCGGCACCCGGAGGGCGGCGACGTCCTCGGTGGCGTCGGCGAGGTGGTTGCGCTTGTTGAAGGCCCAGCGATCCGGGGTCAGTCCCTCGGTGCCTCCGCCGGCGGCCCGGTACTGCTCGAAGGTGTCCGAGGCGCGCAGCGCGGCCAGGTCGCGGTCGCTGCGGGCGACGGCGGCGGCGGTCTCCTCGGGTGAGGCGTGGCGCTGCCGGAGTTCGGCGAGCAGGTTGTAGCGGCCCTGCCGGAGCCAGTTGACGGCGGGGGCGACGGCGATCACGAACTTGACGTCCGGGGACTGCCGGGCGGCCTTGGGCATCACCCAGCCGGCCTGGCTGGCGCCCCAGAGCCCGATGCGGTCCGGGTCGATGCCGGGCTGGGTCCTGGCCCAGCGGACCGCCGCGAGGGTCTCGTCGGCGCGGTCCTGGATGCTCTGGTCCAGCCAGTTGCCGGGGGCGTTGTTCACACCCGGCTTGTCCCAGGAGAGCGTCGCGTACCCGGCCTTGGCCATGGCCTCCCACATCGGCCGGTAGAAGGTGTCGTGGGTGGCGTCCATGGGGCCGTCGCCGTGGACGAAGACCACCAGTCCGTACGGTCCGTGGCCGCCGGCCGGGCGGGCCAGCACGGCCTGGAGCGGCTGCTTGCCGCCGGTGACGGTGACCCGTTCCTCCGTGATGTCGTACTCGTTCTGGTACACCACCCAGCCGCCCGCGCCGACCAGCAGCACGACCGCGGACAGCAGTGACACCCAGAGCCACCGGCGTCTGCCGAACATCTTCACCCCGACCATATCGTTCACTTTCATATCGCTCGTTTCAAAAACGAACGTATCAGATATGAACGATTCAAGCGACGCCACCGGTGACCGCACGCCGTTGCCGGTACGCCGCCGTCGGCACGCCGTCGTCAGTACGGCGTTGTCGGTACGGCGTGGCAGGCTGAGGGGCATGTGCGGCCGCTTCGTCTCCACCACCACGCCCCAGGACCTCGTCTCGCTGCTCGGCGAGCTCCGGTGGGACCCGGCCGAGGCCTTCGCGCCGAGCTGGAACGTCGCCCCGACCGACCCGGTCCCGGCCGTCCTGGAGCGCGTCGACCAGGAGACCGGAGAACTGCTGCGCCAACTACGCCCGCTGCGCTGGGGCCTGGTCCCGTCCTGGTCCAAGGACCCGTCCGGCGGCGCCCGCATGATCAACGCCCGCTCGGAGACCGTCGACACCAAGCCCGCCTTCCGCAAGGCCTTCACCGCCCGCCGCTGCGTGATCCCCGCCGACGGCTACTTCGAGTGGCGCGAGGTCCCCGCCACCGCCGACCGCAAGAAGTACAAGCAGCCGTACTTCCTCAGCACCGGCGGCCTGATGCTGATGGCCGGCCTCTACGAGTTCTGGCGCGACCGCACCCGCCCCGAGGGCGACCCGCTCGCGTGGCTCGCCACCGCCACCGTGATCACCACCGACGCCACCGACTCCGCCGGCCGCGTCCACGACCGGATGCCGCTCACCATCGCCCCCGACGACCTCGCCACCTGGCTCTCCCCCGCCCACACCGAGCCCGCCGAACTCCACCACCTGCTGCGCCGCCCCGCCGACGGCGCCCTGCGCGTGCGCGCCGTCCCCACCACCGTCAACAGCGTCCGCAACAACGGCCCCGAACTGCTGGACACCGCCCCGGACCCACTGGGCCTGGCGGACCGGGAGCGAACCGAGGAGAGCAGATGACCGGCACCCCCGCGAGCGTCGTCGAGGCCGCGTTCCGCCACTACCGGTCACAGGACCGGGAGGCGGCCCAGCCGTTGTACGCCGAGGACTTCACCTTCACCAGCCCGCAGGACGACCGCATCGACAAGGAGACGTACTTCCGGCGGTGCTTCCCCACCGCCGACCGGTTCGGCGAACAGCGGCTGCTGCACGTCACGCCCGCCGACGGGGAACTCGTCTTCGCCCACTACGAGTACGAGTTGGCCACGGGCGGGCGGTACCGCAACGTCGAGGCGATCACCGTGCGGGACGGGCTGATCCGCGAGGTGCAGGTCTTCTTCGGCGGGCGGCAGCCGGACCCGAAGGCACCCGTGGTGCCGTGAACCCACCGCCCCACCGGGCTGCCCGACCCGCCGGACCCAGGGGAACTCGCCCACGACGAAGGCGAGTCGGCCACCGGCGGTCGGCACCGCGACGTCGAATCGGTCACGGTGCGGGGCGTGCCGGCCCGCGGGCTCGTGCCCTCCCGGCTCCACGAGATCGCCGCGCCCGCGCGCGCCGGACACCCGCCTTCTGCCTGCGGCAGAACACCGGCCCCACCGGCCCGGCGATCACTACGCTCCAGACTCATGACGACGGTTACCACGCGCACGGTCGAGTACCCGGCCGACGGACTGACGATGATCGGGCACCTCGCGCTCCCGGCCGGTGCCGGCCGCCGGCCCGCGGTCCTGGTCGGGCCCGAGGGGGTGGGGCTCAGCGACGTCGAGCGCCGCCGGGCCGACGCTCTCGCCGAGCTGGGATACGTGGCGCTGGCCTTCGACCTCCACGGCGGGCGCTACTTGGGCGACCCCGAGGAGATGCTTGCCCGTTGCATGCCGCTCCTCGCCGACCCCGACCGGATGCGAGGCATCGGCCACGCCGCGCTCGACGTGCTCCGCGCCGAGCCGCGGACCGACCCCGACCGGATCGCCGCACTCGGCTACGGCACCGGGGGCGCGATCGCGCTGGAACTCGGGCGCGACGGCGTCGACCTGCGCGCGATCGGGACAGTCAACGCGCTGACCACGGGCCGACCGGGCGAGACGGCGCGCATCCGCTGCCCGGTGTGGGCCGGGGTCGGGTCGGAGGACCCGATCATGCCACCCGCGCAACGGGACGCGTTCACCGCCGAGATGCAGGCCGCGGGCGTCGACTGGCGCCTCGCGGTCTACGGCGGCGCCTTGCACGCCTTCCACCACCCGCCGGTCGACCACGCTGTGCTCCCCGGCGTCGGCTACCACCCACGGCACGCGCAACGAGCCTGGCGTGACATCGTCGACCTGCTCGCCGAGTGCCTGCCGATCACCGAGTGATCCGTCGGCGACCCTAGGGCGCACCGTAGTCGGCGAGCAGCTCGGCGGCGCGGGGAGCCGGGACGGGCCGACCGTACTCACTCCATGATCGTCGGGTCGGTTCCGGGCCGGCCCAGGGGGAGCCGGGGGTCGTCGACCGACGCGCCCGGGTCCGGCAGTCCGGCGACGGCGCAGAGCAGCCGTTGGGCGCCGGCGGCGGCGAGCAGGGCGCTCAGCAGCGGCGGGACTCGGCAGCCGGGTCGACGGGCGCCGCCACCACGGTGTTGTCCGGCACCAGCGGCCCGTACGGCGGCGCGACCAGCTCCGCCCGCCCGGCGACGGCGGCCTCGGCGAGCAGTTCCTCGTCCGACCGGTCGGCGACGGACGGGTGCGTGTCGGCCCACTGCCGTAGCGTCTCGGCGGCCCGACACGCCGCCTCGGCCACCCGCGCCTCCGGGCCGCGGAGCCGCAGCCGCAGGTGCGGCCCGAACTTCCAGTGCCGCTCGACGTGGACGGCCGACCCCTCGGCGGCCAGCCGGCCGGCCAGCGGCAGCACGGCCTCGCGCAACGCGCGGGCCTTGTCGGGCTGGTAGTGGTACAGCACCACGTCCCAGCCGTTCACGGCCCCCTGGCCCTCGGCCGGGTCACTCATCGTGCGCCTCCTCGGTA
>NZ_JBHUAF010000489.1:0-5251 GCF_042789895.1 Kitasatospora sp. NPDC056783 | reverse complement strand
GAGCCGCCGGGCCGGCCACCGCCCTCGTAGCCGCCGTCGTGCACGCCCGGCTGCCGGATCATCGGCTGCTGCATCGTGCCCGGGTCGGGGTGCGGAAGGCCGCCGTGGCCGCCCATGGCGCCGACGCCCATGGCCGGGGTGTGGCCGCCCTCGTGCAGGTCGACGGGGCCGGTGTTCCAGGTCCGGGTGTGGCCGCCCTGCTGCTGGAGCATCTGGAGCCCGTACTGGACCAGGCCGCGCATCTCCTCGGCGGTCTGGAACCGGTCGTCGGGCTCCTTGGCCAGCGAGCGCATCACCAGGCCGTCCAGCTCGGGCGGGCAGGCGTCGGATGCCTCGGACGGCGGCGTCGGGGTGGACGTGGGCGTGGAGGGCGAGGGCCGCGCCGGCGGTGCCCTCCAGGAGGGTGGCGGGTTCGTCGTCGGCGAGGGCGGCGGCGAGGTCGCGGGTGGTGGCCTCGGCGAGCGCGGGCAGGTGGGCGGCCAGGTCGGCGGAGCCGGAGTCCTCGGCCGTCCGCTGGACGATCCGCAGCAGGCCGCCGGTGCCGTGGCAGAGCCCGGCACCGGCCAGGTACCAGCCGGCGGGCTCGGCCAGGGTGCCGGCGAGGGCGGTGACGGCGGCGGCCCGCCAGTCGTCGCGGTCCAGCGCGGCGCCGGCGAGGAAGAGCGAGCGGGCCGCGCCCGGGGTGCCGTAGCACCAGGCGGCCCGGGTCGGCGCGTCGGCCGGCGGGCGGCCCCGCTCCACGTCCTCGACGCGCACCGTCATCGGCCAGCCGCCGGCGGGCATCCGGTGGGCGGCGAGTCCGAGCGCCAGCGCCTCGATCGCCTCGTCCTGGCCGGGCACCCGCACGCCCTGGCGCCAGGCCAGGGACAGCAGCGCGAGCGGGCCGGGAACCCCGTGCGCCAGACCGAGGTTGACGTGGCCGCGGGGGTGGTCCGGGTCCGCGCCGGGCAGCCCCGGCCCGCCCACCGTCCACCAGCGCGGCAGCGGCCCGTCGGCCGGCCCGGTCGGCGAGGCCAGCTCGACCAGGGCGGCCAGCACCCCGGCCAGCGCGGGCCCGTCCGGCTCCAGGGCCAGCAGCAGCCGGCCGAGACCCGCCGCGCCCGAGACTGCGTCGAAGGTGTGCGCCCGCAGTCCGGCCCCCGCCGCCAGGTCGGCCCGCAGCGCGGCCGCGCGCCCGGCGGCGGACTCGCCGACCCGGGGCGTCAGCGCGTCCAGCAGCCCCCGGTACTCGCCGGGGGCCCGGGCCATGGTGCGGGCGGCGAAGGCCACGGCGGCGGCGCCGGAGTAGAGGCCGCCGCCGCGCATCGCGCCGGGCGCCCGTACCGCCTCGGCCAGCCGCCCGTGGGCGGCCCGGCGCAGAGGCGGGTCCTGGTCGGCGAGGACGGCGAGGGCGAGCGCCGTACCGGCCAGGCCGGTGCCGAGTCCCGGGGTGGCGGCGGTCTCGGGGGAGGCGGGGCCGGCGAGTCGGGCGGTGACGGCCTGGAGGATCTCGGTCGGAGTCATCGGCTCCCGTTCGGGGCGGCGGTGCGGGCACGGTGGGCTTCGAGGGTGCCGCGGGCGAGGGCGTAGGCGCGGCGTTCGGCTTCGCGGTCGATGCCGATGAGGCGGTTGTGGCCCATGTGGAGGAGGGAGGCGAGGGCCGGGCCGGCGGCGGGCGGGGTGAGGTGGGGGGCGTAGTCGGCGAGGAGGGCGGCGCGCCGCCGCCACGCTTCGGTGAGGGCGGGGTCGGCGGGCAGCAGGCCACCGGCGGGGACGGTGGGGCCGTCCGGGCCGATGGCGCGCAGCGCGGCGCCGCGATGGGTGCGGAAGGCCTGGTGGTGGTGCTCGGACTTGGGGTAGGTGGCGGCGACCCAGGTGCCGACGGGCAGCGGGGTGGGGCGGGCCGCGAGGAAGGCCTGGGCGGTGGCGGTGAGGTTGACGGCGGCGAGCAGTTCGCCGGGCGTGGTGCGGGCGGCGCGGGCCAGGCGCAGGGCGGCGAGGGCGACCAGGCTGTCGGCGTGGAAGACGCGTTCGGCGTGGGCGAGGGTGGCGGGGCCGCCGTAGCGGTCGGTCTCGGGCACGTATCCGTCCAGGCGCAGGTCGGCGGCGAGGCCGGCGCGGCGCAGGTCGTGGGCCCAGTCGTGGAGGGCGGGCAGCAGGCCGGCGGCGAGGTCGGCCGGGGCGCCGTGGAAGCGCAGCCGCAGGTGGGGGGCGGGGTCGCGGTAGCGGATGAAGAACCAGCGGTCCACCGAGCCGGGCAGCGCGGCGAGCAGGCGGGGGAGGTGGTCGGCGAGGATCTCGTCGTGGCGGGCCTCGGCGGCGGCGAGGCGGGCGAACAGCCAGGGGCCGCCCGGCAGTTCGGGGGTGCGGCAGTGGGGGGCGGGCAGCGCTCGGCGCACGGCGGGGCGTGCCGGGCGGGCGGTGCGGCGCAGCGGGACGACGATCTCGGTGCCGTGGGCGCCGCCGGGGCCGTGCAGCCAGCCGGCGTCCCCGTCGCCGCTGAGGTCCTCCTGGAGCACGGTGGGCCGGTCGGAGCGGGACTGGTCGGAGCGGGACTGGCTGTGCAGCAGGCGGCGGTGCCAGGGGTTGTCGAGGTCGAGGCTGATCCGCTGGTCGCCGCTGAGCAGGCGCACGGCGGAGGGCACGCCCCAGCGGCGGCGCCAGCGGTCGAGGCCGTCGGCCCACTGCTCGTACGGGGTGTCGGCGGAGGGCACGGGGGCGGTGAGGCGCCAGGCGGCGGGGGCGAGGACGACCCGGCCGCGGCGGACCCGGGGCAGGGCGGGGGCGCCGGCGGCGGCGCCCCAGTCCCAGGGCTGCCAGGGGCGTTGGCCGGTGAGCGCGGTCTCCTGGAGGAAGCGGGCCGCGTTGGGGGCTCCGGTGCGCAGGTTGAGCGCGTGGTGGGCGGTGGCGCGGATCTCCCGGCCGAGGCTGCGGGAGTGGACGGTGAGGCGTTCGGTGTCGGCGAGAACGACGAGGTCGTCCAGCGGGAGGGCGGTGGGGCCGCCGGGGTCGGGGAAGGCGCTGACGGTGACGCGGTGGGCGAGCCAGCGGGGGGTGAGGGCGATGTTGGCGTGGCGGGGGCGGTAGGGGGTGAACTCCAGGTGGGCGTCCAGGACTTCACCGGCGCCAGGGGCCTCGCCGGTGTCGGGGGCGTCTCCGGCGGCGGTGGCGAGCAGGGCGCCGCCGCCTTCCGCTGCGCCACCGGCCAGGTGGGCGGCGAAGCGGCCGAAGGTGGCGCCGGCCCGGTCGCTGCCGGCGGTGGGGGAGAGCACGAGGCGGAAGTGCCCGGAATCCAGGGCGTCGAGGGAGTCGGCGACGAGTTCGGCGTACAGCTCCAGCGAGGCGGGCGGGGTGTCGGCGGCGGTGCCCGGCTCCTCCGGCGACAGGATCAGGCGGGTGAGCAACTCGTCGTCGAGGACGACCTCGGGCAGCGGGGCGCCGGGCTCGCGGTCGACGAGGGCGCCGGCGGCGAGTTCGGCCAGCACCCGGTCGCGGGCCGCGTCGGCGTCGGTCCGGGGACGGGCGGGCTGAGGGTTGGCCGCGCCACGGGCACCGGCCGGGCGCCGGTAGCCGGCCGGCGGGCCGAGGCCGGTGTCGGGGTCGAGCAGTTCGGCGAGCGGCACGGGGCTGTCGGTGCCGTACCGCTCGACGAACTCCGCGTGGTAGGCGCGCAGGTGCTCGGGGGCGGTGGCCGGCGGGGAGAGCCGCCACAGCAGGGTGGCGGTGTGCTCCAGCTCGGTGCGGACCTGCTCGGGCAGCACCACCTCGGCGTCCAGCGCGAGGTCCGCGTGCAGCGGGCGGTCGGCGGGCGTCAGGCCGGCCATCCGGTGGCGCGCCTCGCGCAGCACGGCGCCGGCCCGCCCGCGCGGCAGGGCGGCAGCCTGCGCCAACAGGTCCCGTACGGTGGTGAGTTCGGCGTGCACCGGGTGGTCGTCGGGCAGCCGGTCGAGGACGTGGCCGAGCAGGTCGGTGGAGTCCGGCGGGGGAGTGAGGTCGGTGAGCAGGAAGCCCTGGACCACCAGGGTGCGCACCAGGGAGGCGATCGCCTCGGTGGGGGCGGCGGGGAAGTCGGCGGCCAGCGCGGTGATCAGGTCGGCGTGGCGCATCGGGCCGGCGGCGTGCCGGACGGCGGCGCGGACGACGGCGGTGGCCCGGACGGTCCGCTCGGTGACGGGCTGCGCGCCGGCGTCCCCGGCGGCGGGTCCGGCACTGGTGGCTGACCCCGGGCCGGTGGCGGCACGCCGCTCGGGCAGGTACGGCAGGACGAGCCGGTCGCCGCGCGGGGTGATCTGCTGGTCGGCGGTCAGGCTCAGGCCGGCCAGCACCCGGGGGTCGGTGCGCAGCCGGTCCAGGAGCGGGAGGAGCCATCCGAGGTCGGGACGGAAGGCGCGGCGTTCGGTGCCGTCCCAGCGGACCTCGGCGCGGGTGCCGAAGCGGGCCGGTGCGACGGCGGCCATCAGGCCGAAGGGGGTGGGGCGGGTGGCCATCCGCAGCCGGTAGCGGCCGACGGCCTCGGCCGCGCGGCGCAGGGCGGCGGGGCGGCGGGCGCTGTCGGTAGTGGGGGTGGGGGCGGTGGCGGTCTGGTGCAGCAGGTCGGCCAGGGAGGGGCTGGAGACCTCGATGGCCTCGGACAGGACCGGATCGGCGGCGGCCTCCGCGAGGTGGGCCGCGAGCGCGTCCGCGCCGGGCCCGGCGGCATCGGGCCCGGCGGTGTGGCGGTGCGGGCGGGCCAGCGCGGGTGTCCGTAGGAGGACGGGACCGGTCGCGGTGAAGAGCGGGTCCTGGTCTGCCGCGTGCGTCTTCCTGCCCACCGTGCCCCCGTGCTTCGTGTCGCCATGTCGAGGTATCGCCTGTATCGCCTGTATCGCGTGGCTCTGTGGGCTCGTTCTATCCCGGTGATCGAAAACTGTCCATGGTTGATCAGAAGTCATCAAGAGTTGGCTGAATCCGCCTATTCATCTGCGTGCCGTCATTGTCGGGCCGCGCACAAGTGCCTAACGTCCGCTGCAGTCCGCCGCGGCCAGTCGCGGCACTGACGAAGGGAGGCCCCCCATGGCCAACGACATGCAGGAGCTGTTCGACCTCGACGTGCAGGACCTGGTCGCCACCGAGCTCGGCGAGCAGGAGGAGGCCCTGATCAGCATCTCGTGCGAGGGCTCCTGCACCCGCCCGTACTGCATCTGACCAGTACGACCGGTCGGATCAGTCCGGTCTGACTGATCCAGCGGCAGTACGGGTACCACCGGGCGCGGCCGCCCGGACCGTCCAGACG
>NZ_JBHUAF010000488.1:0-5275 GCF_042789895.1 Kitasatospora sp. NPDC056783 | reverse complement strand
CCGGCACTCCCCGCGGGGAGTGCCGGCCACCGGCGTGCGCGGACCGGGTTCAGTTGAAGACCTCCGTGGTCCAGGCGTTCTCGTCGGTGCCGAGCGAGGTGACCCGGTCGAGCAGACCGTTGAAACCGCCGATCGAGGCGAACGGCGCCTCCCCTCCCGTCGCCGAGACGCAGAGCTTGAGGCCGTTGGAGCTCCGGCAGGTTGTCGGCACTGGCACCGCCCCGGGGATGACTGGGGGGGTGGGAGCGTTCGCGGCCGGCGCGGTGTCGGGCTCAGCTCCCACCAAGATCGACTTGCCGTTCAGCATGAAGCCGACGGACGCCGTCCACGGATAGTCCGGGGTGGCTCCGGGGCTGTGCTTCAGGCTCGCTCCCGACTGGACCAGGCCGGGCGGCACATCCGTGATCGTGAAGGGCAGGGCCACCGCCTGGGGCGCGACGTGGACCCCGGCCGCGACCTGCGCCATCATGTTCGCGACATCGTCCTTGGCGCCCACGTACGAGGCGTGCAGCTCGGCCCAGCGGCCGTCGGCGAGCTTGAAACGCAGTGTCCGCATCTGGTCCCCGGCGGCCGGGTCGCCCGGCGCGATGCCGGCCCAGTACGCCGGCCGGCCGTTCACCGGCGCGGTGTCCACCCGGTACCGCAGCCCGCCCTCGTAGCCGAGGTCGAGCGGGGGTTCCACCCCGGCCCCGTACACGGTCAGGAAGAGCAACTGGCGGTTGAAGTCGGTGGTGGCGTCCGTCTGCTTTGGGCCGATGACCTTGACCTGCTCCGTGTCCGGCCGACCGCTGGAGCCCTTGCTGTAGACGAAGGTGTCGAAGCCGGCGGGCAGCCAACCGAAGGTGGCCTGCACCACGAGCGGGTCGTGACCGGTGTCCGGGCCGACCCGGGGGCGGGCGGGGGCGGTGGAGCCGGAGCCCGCCGCCTGGACGGTGGAGCCGGAGCCGGCCTCCGGCCAGGCGGTGCTCAGGGTGGCGGCGCCGACCGCCACCGCCGTCACCGCGCCGAGCACGCCCAGGCGCCGGCGTCGCAGCCGGGAGCGGCCGGACCGGATGGCCCAGGCGGTGTCGGGCACGGCCGTCGGCGCCGGGGAGTCGGCCAGCGCGGTGAGCTCGGCGGCCAGCCGTTGTTCGGTCGCGGAGAGCGAGGACGAACCGTCGTACGGGTCGTTCACGAGGGGATCCTTTCGGAAGGACCGGCCGCGGTCGCGGCGGTCTCGCGGTCGAGGAGCCGACGCAGTGCGTCCAGGCCCCGGGAACACTGGCTCTTGACGTTGCCGGTGGAGCACCCCATGGCGGCGGCGGTCTGCTCGACGGTGAGGTCGCCGTAGTAGCGCAGCACCACCGTCGCCCGCTGACGGGGCGGCAGGGCGGCCAGTGCGGCGCGGAGGTCGACCGAGGCGTCCAGGTCCGCGACGGCCGCCGCCCGTTCCGGGAGCGCCTCCTCGCGGCGCCGGGCCGACCACCGGCCCCACGGCGAGCGCTGCTCGGCGAGGAACGTGTTGACGAGGATCGTCCGCACGTAGCCGTCGATGTTGTCCGCCTTGGAGACGCGGCCCCAGCGCACGTAGAGCTTGGTCACCGTCTCCTGGGCGAGGTCGTCCGCGCGGTGCCAGTCACCGCACAGCAGATAGGCCACCTTGCGGAGCCAGGGGCTCCGTGCCGCGGCGTACTCCGTGAACTCGGCGTCGCGGGTCTGCTTCGCCATCGATGGGATCTCCCTTCCGGCGATGCCTCGGTTCGCAGCGCCCACCTCCCTGATGCGGGCCGTCGGGAGGAGGTTGCATGCCGCCGCCGGAAGACCGCGGCCGTAGGCTTTCGGGCATGCCCAACGGCCGGTACTCGCTCCACGACACCCATGACCACGTCCCGCTCGGCGAGGAGCGCTTCAGCTGCGCCCCCGGGGCGGCCGGGTGGCGGTACGTCTCCAAGACCTACGCGCCGGACGGCCGGGTGCTCGGCAGCACCGACCTCACGCTGGACTCGCGCGCCCGGCCGCTGCGGATGGAACTGCGGGCCGGGGGCTGGCAGGTGCGCGGAGGGGCGGTGGACGGGGTGGCCTGGGTGCGGACCGACGAGGCCGACCCCGGCGGCGAGCACGCCGCGGAGGGGCACGACCGGGCGCACGCCTTCACCGGCCGCTCACCGGGTTTCCTGGTCGCCACCGCCCGGCTGCTGCGGCTGGCGGAGGGGGCGAGCGCGCGGGTGCGGCTGGTGGCGTTCACCGAGCCGGTGCTGGCGCCGCGCACCCTCGACCAGGGGTGGCTGTTGGAGGGGGTGGACACCCATCAGACGGATTCGGGGCCGTTGTTGGTCGAGCGGTACCAGGTGGCGGACCTGGAGACGGGGGAGCAGCAGGTCGTGCACCTGGCGGGGGACGTGGTGCTCGCGGCGGCGGGGATCGAGCTGGAGGAGCTGGAGTCGGCGCCGAACGCCTGGCGGGTGGGGGCGGAGGAGGAGTAGCGGGCGCTTCCGCTCCCGCCCGAGACGGGCCTCAGGCGGGTGGGGCGAAGCCGGGGCCGGGCTTGTCGAGGGACGGCGCGTCCGGGGCGGCGGGTGGGGCCGGTGGGGCCGGGACGGGCAGCGGTGGTGCGGTGGCCGTCGGGGGCGCGGTCTGCGACGGCACGCCGAGGACCCGGACGGGCCGGTCGGGCCGGTCCGGGGTCGGGCCGGCCTGAGCCGGCTCGGGGAACGGGCCGGAGGCCGGACGGGGCGCGGGCACCTGGGCGGTGATCGGCCCGGCCGCCGCCCACTGCCGTTCCTGGACCCGCGTCCACTCCCGCCGCTGGCGCTCGGTCAGCACCGCGCCCAGGAACGCGGCCGGGTGCAGCCCGGAGGCGATCGGGTGGCCGATCCGGGCGGACAGGTCCTCGGCCAGCCGGGCGGACATCCGGTGCATCACCGCAGGGTCCAACTGTCCCGCACGGCCGAGCAGTTGGCGGATCGCGAGCCAGAGCGGCTCCGGCACCGCGGACAGGTCCATCGCGACCAGCTCCCGGCCCATGGACTGCAGCAGATGCGGGTGCACCGGCGGCAGCGGGGAGACGGAGCCGCTCGCGCCCGGAGTGCGCTCGCGGACGACTACTGTCCCGGCGAAGACGTCGCCGAGCCGCTTGCCCTCCGAGTGCACCGCCGAGGTGATCACGGCCGGGGCCCCGCTCAGCGCGATGAGCTCGAAGAAGCCGACCAGCCCGCGCACCAGCGAGTGCCGGAACCGCACCGGCCCGCCGTCGGTTCGCACCACCCGCAGGCCGAGCGCGGCCTTGCCGAGCGAGCGGCCGCGGGTGAAGGTCTCGACCATGACGGGCACGGCCACCAGGAAGAACACCGTCAGGCCGATCATCGTGGCGGCCAGGGCCGCGCCGTCGAGGCCGATCAGGGCGAGGCTCAGCACCAGCGTGAACACCAGCAGGGCGGCGAACTCGACCAGCAGGTCGATCACGATCGCCAGCGCCCTGCTCGGGAGCTTCGCCGTCTGGAGGCCGAGGACGACCGCCTCACCCGTCACCAGGTCGCTCAAGACACCTGTCCGTTCACGCTCTTGGAGCCCGTACGGCTCGCCCATGGAGATCCGGGACCGCGCGGGCGGCAGCGCCCGGGGGAGGGAGCCACCCCGGAGCGGCTCCCCGTGACCCGCTCCCCGCAGTCTGATCGGCAGCCGCAAACATACGGGTCCCGGCGGGCGCACGGGAAGTGAGATCCCGACGGCCGACGCGGTGGCCGCTGCTGGCATGCTGGGCCGGACGTGTCCGCCCGGCCCCGTCGTGCCCGCAGGCCCGCGCACACAGGCCGGGGCACACGGCCCGGGCACAACCGTCCGCACCCGCCCGTCCGCACCCGCCCGTCCGCGCCCGCCGCCGATCATGGAGCCGCCGAAATGGACCTGGACGTCTTCGTCGCCACCCACCAGGGGGAGTGGGCCCGGCTGGACGCCCTCTCCCGGCGGCGCCGGCTCAGCGGGGAGGAGGCCGACGAACTGGTCACGCTCTACCAGCGCACCACCGGCCACCTCGCCAAGGTCCAGGCCGCCGCGCCGGACCCGGCGCTGGTGAGCCGGCTGACCGGCCTGGTCTCGCGCGCCCGCAGTGCGGTGACCGGGGCCCGGACCAACGGCTGGCAGGACGTCGCCCGCTACTACACGGTGAGCTTCCCGGCCGCGCTCTACCGCGCGCGCCGCTGGTGGGTGCCGGTCGCGATCCTCTCGCTGGTCGCCACCGCGCTGCTGGCGTGGTGGACGGCCACCCACCCCGAGGTCCGCAACAGCCTGGTCGCACCGGAGCACCTCGACGAGCTGACCCGCCCCGGCGGCCAGTACGAGGCGTACTACTCGGACCGGCCGGCCGGTTCCTTCGCCGCGCAGGTCTGGACGAACAACGCCTGGATCGCCGTGCAGTGCCTGCTGTTCGGGATCGCGCTGGGCATTCCGGTGCTCTACGTGATGTGGACCAACGTGCTCAACCTCGGCGTCGGCATCGGACTGATGGCCTCCGCCGGACGCCTCGACGTCTTCCTCGGCCTGCTCATCCCGCACGGCCTGCTGGAGCTGACCGCCGTCTTCGTGGCCGGCGGCCTCGGCCTGCGCCTCGGCTGGACCGTCATCGACCCCGGCCCGCGCACCCGTGGGGTGGCGTTGGCGGAACAGGGCCGCGCGATCATCGGGATGTCGATCGGCCTGGCGACCGTCCTGGCGGTCTCCGGAGTCCTCGAAGCCTTCGTGACCCCGTCCGGCCTGCCGACCTGGGCCCGCATCGGCATCGGCGTGCTGGCCGAAGCGGCCTTCCTCCTCTATGCCCTGGTGCTCGGCCGAAGGGCCGCCGAGTCCGGCGAGTCCGGCGACCTGGCCGCTGCCGACCGGGCGGACCTCCAGCCGGTCGCGGCCTGAGCCCTGGCGATCGACAGGCCTCTGACCTGCTACTCTTCTCTCACCCCGGCCAAAACCATTGACGTGGTGAGGGTGGGCTAGTAGCTTTCAACGGTTGGGACTGACTGGACAACGGTCGGTCCCGGGCGTTAGTGTCTACGACACCGCCGAATCGAGGCGAGCGTGTTTCACGAAATGCGCATCCTCTGACGAAGCAAATCCCACGGACTGACCACTCCGGAAGCTTTGATAAGCTTCTGGAAGAAGTTCGCAGGAAATCCCGCCGGCGGGAATCGGATGAATGAAACTCCGGAAACGGAGCGGAAAACATCTGGTAAGCTGGAAACACGAAAGAACGAAGCCCGGAGGGCCTGCTGGAAGGCAGTCCGAAGGAAGCGTCCGTTCCTTGAGAACT
>NZ_JBHUAF010000487.1:0-5339 GCF_042789895.1 Kitasatospora sp. NPDC056783 | reverse complement strand
GGTGCCGAGTGGCCGACCATCCAGGTCGGCCACCCGGCACCGCGCGGGGAGGGGCGTCAGGCCGCGGCCGGCACCTTGACGTCGAGGTGGGCGGCGAGTTCGAGCAGGGCGGGGGTCGCCTCGCGGCGGCACATGAAGTCCTCGTCCCGCGCGCCCTCGACCAGGTACGGGCGGAACACCGAACCCTCCTCGAAGCCCTCGCGGTCCAGGAAGAACACCTTCAGGCCGCGCTCGCGGGCCCGGGCCTGCACCCGGCGGCGGTCGGCGTGGCTGCCGATGACCAGCAGCGACTTGGCCCCCGGGAGGAAGGGGACGTCCGGGATCTGTTCGTGGTAGCGGCGGACGTAGTGCTCGTCCAGGCCGGCCCGGGCCATCAGGCCGTCGAAGTTGTTGGTGATCACCGGCCCCACCAGGTGCCCGGCGTCCGCCAGGCCGCGCAGGGTCCGGTGGCCGATGGTCGGCTCCGCCTGGAGGCAGGCCCGGGTCATCTCGGTCAGCTCCGGCATCTTCGCCTCCGGCGCACCGAGGATCTCCGGCAGGAACGTGTCCTCCCCGGGCGACAGCACGAACCGGTGGTCGGTCATGTCGGTCACCCGGTAGACCTCGTGCAGCCGGTGCAGCGGCGGCACCCCCGCTTCCACGGACATACCGCACCCGACCTCGACCTGGAACGGCAGGAAGTCCGCGATCCGGAACAGGTCCGGGATCAGCGTCGGGTTGCCCCGCTCCTCCTTGATCCGCATGCCGGCCGCCATCACCTTCCACGGCATGTTCTGGTCGTAGAGCGCGGGCATGTGCCCCGCGGAGGTGATCGTCACGTCCAGGCTCTCGTACCCGGCCGGGAGAGCGCGCCCGGCGAGCTCGTCCTGCGGGTGCACGCGGTGCGGCACCACCGTGCACTCCAGGTCCCCGCGCCGCCACAGGCCCCGCTGTCCCGGCTGCCAGCCGCCGTCCGCGAGCGCCTTGCGGACCCGGTCGACGTGGTGGGCCAGCTCGGCCTCCGGGTAGGAGGCGCTGTGGAAGATGTACAGCTCGGGGACGGTGAGCACCGTCCCGCCGACCTGCTTGGTGTCGTAGCGGTAGCGGTAGTGCAGGATGCGCCGACGGCCGTCGTCGGGGCCGGTCCAGCCGGATTCCGCGGCGTTGCGGGGGTCCTGGGTGCGCCGCCACAGGCCCTCTTCCAAGTCGCGGGGCCGGTCGCGCCGGCTGACGTACCGCTCCCACCGCTTCGCCAGGGTCGACGAGAGTTCCGCTGCCTCGTACGGGAAGCGCATGGTGCTCTCCCTGCTGTAGATGTCCGCGCCGCGAGGGCGCCCAGCCGGTTCCGTGATCAAGTCCCCGCACCACGGCAGGAACGTGCCGTAGCCACTCAGGTGGGGGAATGCAGCGAGATCACGAGAATCGCGATCCGGAGGTGCGCCTCGGCGTGAAGGGAAGAGCAATACCTGGCGTTGAGGCCTCGCGGTCAACCATCCTGCGGTTCAAGCGAGTTGCTGAGGCTCAGCAGCCAGGGCGAGAGCATGCCGAAGAAGAGGCGCACTACCAGCCATTGCAGTCCGTGCCGTAACAGACACTGACTGCACCCAAAATGATGACGCGCCGTCAGGGTGCTGGCAAGGGTTCGCGATAGGAAAAGTTTTCCTGTGCGCCAAGCTGTATGGGCTCTGCTCGGCCGAGCCACTACGATCGATCTGACTTGGGAGGTGCCGATGCCTGGAGAACCCAACCCCCGACGCCGGAGGCTGGGCGCCGAGGTGCGCCACCGTCGCGTTGAACTCGGCTGGTCCCTGGAGGTATCGGCCAAGCAACTCGGGTACGGGTCGGCAAGCACCGCCCACAAGATCGAGTCCGGCCACCAGAAGATCACCCTCCAGCAGCTCCCCCACTTCCTCGGCGTCCTCGGAGTCGCCGAGCCGGCCGCGCAGGAGTTCTGGCGGGAACTGGTGGTCAGCGCGGGCAGCGACGACTGGACCGAGCGCTTCCCGGGCGACGCGGACGACCCCTTCGGCAGCTACTACACCGATATCGAACTCGCCAGGTCTGCCTTCCTCTGGTCCCCGACCGCGCCGCACGGTCTCCTCCAGCACCCCCTCGCCGAACGAGAGATCATCGAGGCCGGGCGCGGCTGGAGCACCCCTGCCGACATCGATCGGTTCGTCACCATGCGCGCCGAACTCCGCGAGCGCGTCCTCTCGCGGCAGCCACCGCCGACGATCACCTCCGTCCTCACCGAGGGCCAGCTTCGTCAGGAGATCGGCGGACGTACCGGAGCGCGCCAGCAGGCCACGCACCTCGCAGAGCTGGCAAAGACCGTCCCCGGCATCAAAATTCTTGTGCTCCCCTTTGCCGCCGGCGCGCACGCGGGAATAGACGGGCCGTTCATGCTGATGGAGTTCCCTACGGGCCGCACGAGCGTCACCATCGAAGGCAGGCGGTCAGCTCTCCACATCCACGAGGCCGATGTCGTCGCCGAGTACAAGTCCGTCAGCGAGCACATGATGGACGACGCCCTCTCCCCCGAAGACTCCCTCACCTTCCTGGAACAACTCGCTGAGGAATACGCATGACCCTGCACCGCGGCGCGCCCGTCCCCACCGTCCCGCGCACCGACGCCGCCCCCGTCTGGCTGGCCCAGCAGCTTGCCCAGGCCCAGTGGCGGTCCGCCAGCACCGGCGGTACGAACTGCGCCGAGGTCGCCCTCCTGCCGCACAGGATCACTGCCGTACGCGATTCCCTCAACCCTGACCAGCAGCCCCTGGTCCTCTCCGACACGGCGTTCGAGCAGTTCGCCGACGCGGTCATCGCCGACCTGTTCCGCAGGCCGCCCGGCCTCGACTCGAACCCCGTCACCGCGACCGGCAAGAACGAACTCGGCGCCGAGTGGCTGGCCACTCACCTTGACTCGGCCACGTGGCGGTTCGGGGGCAGCGAGAGCATCGGCGTGGCCTTCCTGCCCCGTGCCGTTACCGCCTTCTGTAGCCCTCTCGGCCAGGACAGCCACCTCTTGATCTTCGCGCAGCCCGAGATCACCGACTTCTTCGCAGGCATCAGAGCTGGGCTGTTTCGTCGGTGAGGCGGCAGCAGCTGTAGCGGCGAACCTGAGCGCGTGTCACGACGTTCAGTTCTGTTCGGCGGCAACATGCGCAAGGTGCGCCAGCAGGGCAGCTGTGTCGGTCAGGTCCGGCAACACCACCTCGGCGCCGGCCATGCGAAGGTCAGAGGCGGAATGAACCCCTGTGGCGACGGCCACGACATGAACCCCGCTGGTCAGTGCGGCCTCGACGTCCCGGGGAGTGTCACCGACCAGCACCACAGGTGCACCCGCCGGGAAAGCATGGGCGACGTGGATGCGGTCTCGGGCCACCGCGACGAGTGCCGCCCGATCCCGGTGGTCGGCACCGTAGGCACCGACCTCCAGGTCCACCAGGCCGTCGAGCCCGAAGGCTGCCAGCTTCACCCGGGCGTTCGCCGCGATGTTCCCGGTCAGCACCGACGAGACGACCCCGGGCTCCTGCGCGACAGCGGTAAGGGCCTGCCGGACACCGGGCAGCGCGCGGCCGCGCAGCCGCAGCGCCTCGGACCATACCCGGCCGGCCGCTTCAAGAGCGGCCTGGATGACGTCCCACCCCGGCTGGACCAGACCGTCACGGTCGAACATCTCTCGCATGATCAGTCGATCGGTGCGCCCTTCTGTCACCGCAGGGCCAGAAGGCCGATGTTGCGCCACGGCCTCGAAAGCCGCCGCATAGATCTCCTTGCTCACTCCCGCGTTGTCGATGAGCGTGTGGTCGATGTCCCACAAGACGATGAGCGCCATCGGACCAGCGTAGGCAACCCGTCTGATGCGCGTCGGCCGCTACGCGTCCTAGTACTGCAACGACACTTCGACATGCCCTCTTCGCTTGTAGTGGCTGGCGCGTGCCCGGGCTTGGGCTTCTCTGCGCCAGTGGGACCAGGCGAGCGCATGCCGGATTCCGTGGCGAATCGGAGAGGAGACGCGGTTGAACAGCCGTCGTGCCTCGTTCATGCTGACGGGCACGAGGGCTTCATCAGTTCGAGTTTTCTCGTCCCCTTTTTTGTCTCGGCCCGCAGGATAGCGAGGAAAACGAGAGCGGCCATCGAGAGGGTGACGTGCCGGTACCACGGGGTGTAGCCGCGAATCTGGTAGTGGTCGAGGCCAGCCTCGTTCTTCGCGGTCTGGAAGCACTCCTCCACCATCCACCGCGCCCCCGCGATCTCCGTGAGCTTTTCAAGCGGGGTCCCGGTCGGGCAGAAGCAGATGTAGTAGGCGATTTCCGTGGGATCGGAGGTGCTTCGCCGAGCAAGCAGCCAGTGGTCCCATCCCTCGCGCCGCCAGGGCCGGATCGGGGCCGCGGCCCAGTTGTACTCCCGCGGGCCGTGGGCGCCGTCGCCGCAGCTCAAGCGCTGCCACGCCTCGTCCGGAAGGCGGCCGATCAGCTCGTGCGCGCGGGCCTGGCCGAAGAACTCCATGGTCATGACCATCTGGGATTTCGGAACTGCGAGCACATGGGGGATGTCGTTCTCCTCCAGCCAGAGCCGCAGGCGCCCGGTCTGGCCGTAGAGTTCATCGGCTGTCACCCAGCCGAACGGCACTTCGGATTCCACCGCGCGTTTCAGCATCCGCAGTCCGATATCGGGTTTGGTGGCGAACTGGACGTCGTCTCCGATGCCCGCCGCCCGGCAGCGTTCACGGTCCGAGGTCCAGTCCTTCGGCAGGTACAGCTCCCGGTCGATCAGCGCCCGGCCCCGGTTGGATCCGTAGGCCAGGAACACCGCCACCTGGGAATTCTCGATCCGGCCAGCTGTGCCCGAGTACTGGCGGGCCACGCCCGCCGACCGGACACCCTTCTTCAGGAACCCTGTCTCGTCGAGGATGAGAACTCCATCATGGGGATCGCCGATGTTCTCCAGAACGGCATCACGGACATCGTCGCGCAGCGCGTCGGCGTCCCACTGGTAGTGATTCAGCAGGCGCTGCATCCCCTGCGGGCCATCGTCGCCGGCGGCCTCGGCCAGGGTCCAGCCGTTCTTCCGCTCGGCCTCGCCGAGCAGTCCCCGCAGGTAGGACACCATCCGCCGCCGGGGCTCCACCCGACCGAAGCGGCCGGCGAACCGCCCCGTGAAGTCAGCAAACTCGCCCGACCATCCGTCAGTTATGTCTTCCAACACGAACACACTCAACGAGGCGAGCACACGCAACGTTACGGAGTGTCGTTGCAGTACTAGTGCTGCCCCGCAGAAGTTCGTTGAGGGGTGTTGATCAGATGACCGATCCGCTGAGGTAGAGGTCACCTGCGCAGTCGAGGGCTTCCTCCGGG
>NZ_JBHUAF010000486.1:0-5342 GCF_042789895.1 Kitasatospora sp. NPDC056783 | reverse complement strand
GGTCGAGCGGGCGACGGTACGATCAGCCGGTGATCGAGGACCATCCGTTCCATGACGGCCGCAACATGGTGTGGGAGCTGGAGGGATTCCCCTCCGGCGACGACTGGCGCCGCTCCTGCGTCACGCTGACGCGCGAACAGTTCCTGCGGGTGAGGGGCCTGTTCGAGCTCGGCGACGACGAATGGATGACGGCCGGCGTGTATCCGGTCCCCGTCGAGGCCCAGGGCCCGCTGCGGGAAGTCGTCGAGACGGCGGTGTTCGAGGAGGGGGTGGACTACTTCCTCGGAGCCTGCCGGAACCTCCCTCCGGGAATCTGACCCTCCCGCCCGCCTCCGCGACCCGTTCCCGGGCCGTGGGAACACGGGAGGCGTGGGGCGGCCCCGCCGACGTCAGTCCAGGTAGAACTCGGGCTCCGAACCCTCGCGCACGGTGTCGAGGGTGAAGCAGTGGAACCCGCCCCCGAAGAGCCGCCGGTGGCGGTGCCGCACCGGGACGACGGTGAAGCGGGCCGCTTCCAGCGTCTTGATCAGTTCGGGGCAGGCCTCGTTCACCAGCACGGTGTCGGGCGACACGGACAGCACGTTCATGTCGATGTACTTGCTGGTGAGGATGAGTTCGCCGTCGTCGTAGGCGGGGAAGTTGTTCGCGTCCGGCGGCGGCGCCATGATCATGTCCCACTTCTGGAGCTGCGGCGGCAGCATGTCGGCCACCGCCTGGTTGCGCACCAGCAGCAGCCCGGGCCGCAGCGCGATCACCTTGCTGTCGATGTGGTTGTCGGCGAGGTTGTGCACCCGGTGGATGCGGAACCGCCCCGCGAGGTGCCGCTCCAGCCAGCGGACGGCGAGTTCGTGGTTGGCGGTGGCGATGTTGACCATGATGTCGCCGCCGAGCCGCAGGCACTGCGCGCCGTCGAACATCATCTCCAGGCCGACGTCGTAGACCGACGGCCGGGGGGCGTCGATGTACTCGGCGGGCCCGCCGGGCGAGCCGGCGGCGTACGAGCGGTCGAAGGACCGGTCCGTCATCAGCGGACGCGGCATGACCGTCCACCGGGCGCCGTCGCCGAAGTACTCGCCGAAGACCTCGGCCAGGAACTGGTTCTCGTGGTAGCGCGCCCGCACCTGCGGCGGCGTCTCGATGATCTCGTCGCCCAGGATGAGGGCGTTGTCGCGGATGTTCAGCGGCGGGATGGCGTCGGCTTCCCACGCCAGGGTCCTGATCCGCTGGTCCGCGCGCATCGTCCGGGGCCGCAGGACGGTCACGGACAGCTGGCTCAGCACCTCGGCCAGGCCTTCCACGTCCTCGACCAGCTCGTCGACGTAGCGCTGTTTGATCCGGTGCCGCCCCCGTGCCGGAGCGTCGTCCTCGGGAGCGTCCTTGTCGGCGGTCCGCCGCCGGACGCTCGGGTAGTACATCTTGTCGAAGTTGTTGTCGTCGTCCGCCAGCTGGTCGTAGAAGAACAGGTCGAACGACATGTCGCGTTCATGAGAGAGATAGTTCTCGGCGGACCCCACCACGATTTCGCGCAGCGGCGACCAGTCGTCATAGCTGTTGAGTCGCATTCGATCTCCGTCCCACCGGTACGGTGTGTTCCTGGACGACGTGAATCCGTTTCCTGATGCACTGAGAAATCGATCTCCGCCGGATCAAGCCCCCGCCCGGCGCTGCTGATCAACGACACTACGACGCCCCATCCTCCTCGTCAATACACTGTCAACTCCCTTCTGCACTCCTGTCCGAAGATCGGCAGGACCGAATTCCCGTCGACGCGACCGCAGGCCGGGAGGCTTTTCGACGGACGATCGCCGATCACCGGGACGATCATTTCCGGATCGGCCCGGTGAACACCGCCGGCCGATTTCCCCGGCGCGGGCGCCGCGGCCCCGGCGACCCGACGCGTCCGAGGCCGCCCCACCCGCACTACCGGCTTTCGGGACGGGTGGCGGTCAGACTGAGGACATGAGCGCTTCTCAGGGGCAGGGCCCGGTGGACCACGACGAGGCACACGAGGGCGCGTTGGGCGACCGGTTGAACTGGCTGCGGGCAGCGGTCCTGGGCGCGAACGACGGCGTGGTGTCGACGGCGGGCCTGGTGATGGGCGTGGCGGGCGCGAGCGCGACCGCCACCGAACTGCTGACGGCGGGCCTGGCGGGCCTGCTGGCGGGTTCGCTGTCGATGGCGGCGGGCGAGTACGTGTCGGTGAGCACCCAACGGGACGCCGAGCAGGCCGCGTTGGCGAAGGAGCGGCGGGAGCTGCACCTGACGCCGGAGGCGGAGTTGGCGGAGCTGGCCGGCCTGTACGAGGCGAAGGGCCTGGATCCGGAGCTCGCGCGCCGGGTGGCGGTGCAGCTGACGGCGCACGACGCGCTGGCCGCCCACGCGGAGACCGAACTCGGCATCGATCCGGAGGCGTTGACCGATCCGTGGCGTGCCGCGTGGGCGTCCTTCGCGTCGTTCACGGTGGGTGCGGTGCTGCCGCTGTTGGCGATCGTGCTGCCGCCGCCCGCCCACCGGCTGTGGATCACGGTGGTGGCGGTGCTGGCGGCCCTGGTGGTGACAGGTCACGCGAGTGCCCGCCTCGGCGGCGCCGACCCGCGCCGGGCGGTGCTGCGCAACGTGCTGGGCGGCGGCATCGCGATGGCCGTGACGTACGTGGTCGGCACGATCCTCGGCGCGTCCACGGGCTGAGCCCGCAGGCGGGCCCGCGACGGGCAGGTCACCAGATGCCGCGTGCGACGGCCGCGCCGGCGAAGGACAGCGCGGTGCCGAGCAGAACGGTGACCGCCCGTCAGCTGAACGCCGAGGCGTGGTCGGCGGCCCAGGCCCGATACGGCCGCGGTCGCAGACCCGTCAGCTGCTCGAAGGCCGGCTCGACCGTCGCCTTGAGTCCTCGGGCCTGGCGCTCGGCGCTCTGCAGCAGTGCCTCCACGACCGGAGCCGGGTGGCGCTTCGACCACTGCGCGGCGGCTTGTTCCGGCGTCAGTTCCTCGATCCGGAGCGGGCGCCGGAGGACCGCCGCGAGGTTCGACGTCTGCTCGGCCGAAGTGACGGCCTCCGGCCCGGTCAGGGGATGGATCCGGCCGGCGTGACCGGGCTCGGTCAGGGCCAGCGCCGCGATCCGGGCGATGTCGCGCGGATCCACGCACGCGTTGCGCGAGTGGGGGTTCAGGGACCGGACGACGCCCTCGGAGCGGATGGACGATGCCCAGGCCAGGCTGTTCGACATGAAGGCACGCGGGCGGAGGATGGTCCAGTCCAGGCCGGACCGGCGGATCAGTTCCTCGTTGGCCCGCTGCCAGCGGGTGATCAGGTCGTCCGCGTCCTCCTCGGCGACGGCGTAGGCGGACAGCTTCACCACATGGCGGACGCCGGCCGCGGCCGCCGCCGCGATGAACCGGGCGTCGTCCGGCTGGGTGGGGTCATTGGTGACCAGGAACGCCGCCCGGACGCCGCCGAGAGCCCGGAGCAGCGCGTCATGGTCCGCGTAGGCGCCCGTGGCCACCTCGACGTCACGGCCCGGCGGGGTCAGTCGCGCGGGGTCCCTGACGAGCACCCGTAAGGGTCGGGTCGACGCCAGCAGTCGGGCCACCTCGCGGCCGATCGTTCCGGTGACACCGGTCAGAAGAATCACAGTGATATTCCCGTCATTGGAGCGAATCCGATGCCACACCGAAACGGTCGGGGAATGCGGGTGGAACGGCCTCGGTCTGAAGGAGACAGCAGGCCGACGGCTGTTCGCAAGAGGATCGATCGACCGCGCGTTCCCTCTGCCCGTAAGCGCAGACCTTCTGCCCGTGTGCGCAGCACTCCTGCCCGTGTGCGCAGAAATGCCCCCGGTGCATACCATCGGGGCCGGATTCACCGCAGAATCGGTCCACGTGCTCGTCCAAGGCTAATGCGAGTCGGGACCGAGTCGGAATCAGAGACACCACCGAAAGCGCCCGAAACCGCCGTGACCCCGGCGGTGGAAATGCCCGGCGGTCTGCCGCCCAGCGCGCCGACGCCAGGCCCGAGCCGATGTCTCGGGCGGGCCGGCGAATCCCGGCCGCGACCCGCCCGTCCGGCTCCCCCGGCCGCGTCGAAGGCGCCTTTCGCACCCATCACCCTCCGAGTCCCGGACGGCGCTTCGCGCCCCGTCGACTCGAAACGCGAGGAAATCGAGGTATCCAGAACAATGACGCATGCGGCGCTGATGCCCGTGACCCCGGACGTACCCGAAAGCAGTCTGCTCGGTCCCGTCCGGCCGTCGAAGGACGGGGACGGACGGCTGTCCAACCTGATCGTCGACCAGACCGATCCGTTCTTCTTCGACCACCCGCTCGACCACGTTCCCGGCATGCTGCTGATCTGTGCCATGGCGGACTCGATCGTGGCCGGTACCGACACGTCCGCGGCGGGCCGGGTCAAAGCGGCGATCACGTTTCGTTCCATGGCCGAGCTCGGCCCGGAACTGGAGTTGTGCGCGGGACCGTTCGAGGACGGCCGGTGCACCGTTCGAATAACGCAGGAGTCGACGTCCATCGCCGACGGCTGGGTCGAGTTCTCGGCGGAGCAGCCGCCCGAGTCGCCGAACGGCCCCGAAGGAAGCGGGCATCCGCCCGCACAGGCGTCACTGGTGCACCGGGTGCGCCCGGAGAACGTGATGATCGGCGATCCGTCCGTGGAGGACGACCGGGTCACCGCCGCCGTGGTGCACCCGGCGGAGGGCCACGCGCTGAGCAGCCGACGTCCCGGTGTCCACCGGACCGAAGCCGTCATCGAGGCCGGCCGGCAGCTGTCCACCTGGCTGACGCACCGTACGGGCGGCTGGTCGCTGGACGCGCAGGTACTCCTGGGCGGGGTCGCCATCGACCTGCCGGTCGGGATGCCGCACTCGCTCCCGCTGGCGCTGCGCTGGCGGCCGGTGCCCATCTCGGCCAGCCGCACCGAGTTCCGGTTCGACCTGATCCCCGGCGGTGACGCGGACGGCGACGACCACCCGGTGTTCGGCTCGCTGGTCTACACGGGCAAGATCCTGCGGCCCGAGGTGTACGCGCGCTTCCGGGCGAGCCGGAGCGCGCGATGAACCAACGTGTCGTCGTGCTCTGCCTGCGCGCCCTGCTGCCGGTGGTGTCCGCCACGATCGTCGTCGCGATCGGGGTGCTGCTCACCGCGGACGGCCCCTCGCCACACCTCGTGGCGGCGCTCTTCGCCTTCGCCTATCTCCTGTGGGTCCTGGCCGAGGCCCGGATCAGCGTGCGGCACCCCTCGCAGTCGGCCGCCGAGAACAGCACCCTCCTGCCGTACGCGCTCACCCGTGCCGGCACCGCCATGGCCGCCGTGCTGTGGCCGCTGCCGTGGGA